>NZ_NERM01000009.1:0-192903 GCF_002215235.1 Rhodococcus sp. BUPNP1 | reverse complement strand
CGTTAGGGGATCGTCCCCACGATCGGGCAGGTGGGCGGTGTGGGAGCTAACGGGTCACGGGGTGGGAACGACAGGTTCATCGAGACCGAACGATGGAACGAGAACGCGGACCGATGTCCGCCCAGAACCCGGGAGCGTGCATGTATTCAGGACTCGGCGTCACGATCGGGGCGGCCAACTCGGTGGCCCTCACCGTGCTCGACCAGCCCCGATCCGGCGATCCCAGCGTTGCGTCGATCCCCACCGAACTCCACCTCCCCGCGGGCGGGGCCCCCGTCCTCGGCGCCGGTGCCCCGATCCCCGGCACGCAGGTGTTCTCCGGTTATGCGGCCCGGGTGGGCGATCCGGTCGGCATCCTCGCCGACGACGGCTCCACCTACCTCGGTGAGGATCTCGTCGCGTCGACCGTGGCCTGCCTGCAGTACCGCACGGGTGCCTCCGATGTGCCGACGATGCTGGCGCATCCCGCCGCGTGGTCGGCGCACACCGTCGAGGCCCTGGAGGCGGCACTCGTCCGTGCCGGCGTGACCGCACGGACGATCCCCGAACCCATCGCGGCGGTGCGCTGGCTCGACGCCACCCACGGGCCGCTGGGCGACGACGTGACGGTGGTCTACGACCTCGGTGCGCGCAGCCTCGACGTCGCCGTCGTGCAGGGCGGCGCCCATCCGACGCTGCTGGGCCGACCGCTGAGCAGCGACGACGTCTCCGGCGACCACCTCGACCACCTCGTCACCACTTACCTGCTGGGGACGCTCGGTGAGGACGCGGCCGGCCTCGATCCGTTCGATTCCGCGACCGTCGCGGCGCTCGCCGACTTCCGTACGCGGTGCCGCGCGGCGAAGGAAGCACTGTCCAGCGACACCGAGACGGTGGTGCCGGTCGCGCTGCCCGGCCTGCACCGCGACCTGCGTCTGGTGCGCAGCGAGTTCGAGGAACTCGCCCGGGAACCGCTCGAGGCGTCGCTCGCCGTGGTGCAGGACGCGATCCGCGGGGCCGGGCTCGACCGTTCGGACATCGGACGCGTGCTGCTGATCGGTGGTGGCTCGTCCACCCCGCTCGTCACCGAACTGATTTCGTCGGAACTGGGTCTGCCGATCGTCTCGTCGGCGCGACCGGCCTTCACCGCAGCGCACGGAGCCGCGCTCGCCGCGGCCGAGGCAGGTGCCGCAACTGTGGCTGCCCCGGTGACGCCTCCTGCACCTGCCGTCGACGACGAGCCCGAGACCGTCGCGCTGCCGGTGGTGTCCGCCGCGGAGGCGCAGCCGGTCGCTGCCGCGCACCGGCCGGCGGTCGTCGACACCGCGACCGGCACCCCCGCACGCGCCCGTGCCCGTTCGTTCACGCTGGTGGGTGCCGCTGTCGCTGCCGTCGTCGTCCTCGCCGGTGGCGGACTGGCGATCGGCACCCTGTCGTCGGAGGCCGAGACGCCCGGTTCGGAGGTACGTCCGTCGAGCGAAGTCGTGGCCGGGAACCCGACGACCACCGAGAGCGTCCCCGGTACGACCGTCCCCGGCACGACCGGCGCGCAGCCGTCCGAGTCGGGAACCGTCGTCCCGGTCCGGGTGCAAGGTCCGGACGGCACCGTGACCGCTGTCCCGGCCGGCGCGACGCCCGCTTCCGGTGCCGCACCCACCGGCGCTGTACCTGCACCGGACCCGACCGCACCCGCGCCGGCGACACCCGGGGAGACCACGCAGGCACCCCAGCCGGCACCGCAACCCGCTCCCGCCCCGGCCCCGGCGCCCGCTCCTCAGCCGGCCCCGCAACCGACCGCGCCGAGCCCGGGTGGCAGCGGCGTCGGCGACGCACTGTCGGGCGCAGGCCAGGGTGCGGGCGCAGTCGTCGAAGGTGTCGGCAACGGCGTCGGCCGGGTGCTCGACGGCACCGGCAACGTGGTCGGTGGTGTCCTCGACGGCACGGGGCAGGTCGTCGGCGGACTGCTCGGAACCGGGCGCTGACCGATCCGATGACGTCCGCTCCCGCCCCTCCGCGACGTCCGGTCCCCCGGGAGGTCGCGCGTGCCCTGACCGCGGCCGCTTCCCCGCGACTGCTGCTCGTCGGCGGCACCGGAACCGGGAAGTCCGCAATACTCGCTTCGCTCCGAACCGATTTCGCCGATGCCCGCATCGTCGACGACGCACACCGCATGACCGCCGCGGAACTGCAGGAGCTCGTCGACCACATCCGGGATGCACCGACGGGGATCGTCGTGGCCACCGAAGCCCGACCGCACCGAGCCGAGATGCGTTCGCTGACAGCAGCATTCGTGGGACACGGGACCGTGGTGGAACTGGGTTCGTGGACGCCTCGCGAAATTGCCGGTCGCGCGGCGTCGTTCGAGCTCCGGCTCGCACCGCCCCAGGTCCGTGCCCTGCACCGCCTCACGGGCGGCGTACCGCATCTCGTCGACACCGCCCTCGAGGCCGTGCGGACGGAGAGCGATGCCCGGCGGGCCGTCGAGGAGGCGATTCGCCGGCAGCTCCTCGCGGATCTCGATCTCACCGTAGCCCTGGCGCTCGTCGATCTCGGTGCCGCGCTCGATCCCGGCGAACTCGCCGCCGTACTCGACATCCCTGTCGAGCGTGCCCTCGACCTCGTCGATGCGGCCCGTGCGAGCGGCCTGCTCGGCACGGATGCCGCGAGCCTCACCACCGGGGCGAGCGGTGTGCCCGCCGCGGTCCTGGGAAGGCACAACCTGTTCGCCGTCGCGCGTCGTCTCCTCGCGACCCGCATCGATGCCGGAACGCTGACGCCGCAGCTCGCCCGCGGTCTCGCGACGATCGGTCTCACCGACCCGCACCTCGCCGATCGGCTCGTCGCCTTCGCGGCCGACGCGCCACCGCGCGAAGCCGCCGAACTCCTCGACGCCACCGTACCCGCGGGAGCCGATCCCGCGACCCTTGCGGTGCGACGAGCCGAAGTCGCCTTCGCGGCAGGGGATCTCGAGCGAGCCGAACAGATCACCGACCGGTTGCTCGACCGCGCCGACACTGCGGACGTCGACGACGTGCGCGCCGCCACCCGGATCTCCGCGAGCATCGCCGCGCATCGCGGCATGCTCGACCGCAGTGCCGACCTGTTCGAATGGCTCGGTCCCGAACGGGTCGGTACGGACGCGCCCCTCGCCGCGACCGTGCTGCTCGCCGCCGGACGACCCTCGGCCGCAGAACATCTCCGCAGTGCCGCCACATCGGGTGCGCCGACCTCCTCGGCCTCCGCCGCGCGACTGCTCGAGGAGGGCCTGCGCGAATCCGTCGGCGGCGACGGCCGGATCGCGATGAACCGTCTCGCCCGCGCCCTGACGAGCCTCGGCTCCGACGGGTCGCTGCGCGCCTGGCCCGACACGGTCGACGCCGTCGCAGCATTGCTGTGTCTGCACTCGGGCGAACTCCGGCACGCACGCGCGATCCTCGACCGTCCGGAGACGCCGACCGTGCGCAATCGCATCCTGGTGGCGTGGACCGAGATGCTCGGCGGTGATCTCGCAGCCGCCGCGGCCACCGCCGAGGCCGTCGCTCCCGAGGTGACCGGGCAGCGCGACCTCCTCTTCTTCCACGCCCTGCAGGTCGGGTTGGCGCGACGCAACGCCGACCTCGGAGCGTTGACGGTGCGGTGGCAGGCCGCGCAGTCGGTGGTGGCGGAGTATTCCGTCGACCTGTTCGGGCTGCTGCCCCTGGGGGAACTGTGGCTGGCCGCCGTCCGACTCGGAGAGTCCGCGCGGGTCGCGCATCTCGTCGCCGCTGCCCGCGCGCTGCTCACGACCCTCGGCGAGCCACCGCTGTGGGGTGCGGCGCTGCACTGGTACGGGGTGCAGGCCGCGATCGCCGCGGACCGTCCGGCCGACCTCGTCCCGCACGCCCGCGCCCTCGCCCTGGCCGCGGAGACCACCGCCTACGCCGCGGTGCTCGCGCGGGCCGGGCACGCATGGCTCTCGGTGCTGCGCGGTGAGGTCGACGCGGTGCGCATCCGCGAGGCGGCCGAGTCCCTCGCGTCCGTCGGTCTCCCGTGGGACGGCGCGAAGCTCGCCGGAGAAGCAGCGCTGCGGACGGACGACACCACCGTCGCCACCGGATTACTGCAGGTCGCGCGGACGATCCGGCAGGACGGTCCAGCCGGTCGCGCACCGATGGACATCGCCCCCGACACTCCCCCCGGTGATCCGGACGAATCCCCCCTCGGCGCACGGGAGAAGCCGGGTGCGCTGTCCGAGCGCGAGGCGCAGGTGGCCGACCTGGTGGTTTCGGGCCTCACCTACCGAGAGGTAGGAAACCACCTGTACATTTCCGCGAAGACCGTGGAACATCATGTCGCCCGTATCCGGCGCCGACTCGGTGCCGGTTCCCGCTCGGAGCTCCTGTCACTGCTCCGGGCCATGGGGCACGGCGCAGATGTACCCCGTCACACACACTCCGACCGGAATGGAGGCAAGCCGGCATGTCCGTAGGCGTAGGCCTGAGGGTGGGGACCACCGTGTCGTCGGTTGCGGTCACCTCACCGACGCCGGGACGGCCGGACCCCGCACCGATCGAGCGGTTCACCGCCGTCCACCTGCATTCCGACGGCACCGCGACACTGGGCGACCACGACATCGTCGACGGGCACACCAGTTCCTTCACCGGCTTCGTCGATCGTCTCGGCCACTCCGGTGGTGTCCGCGCCAACGACGGTTCGCTCTCCCGCGCCGAAGACCTCGTCGCCACGGCCATGGAATGCCTCCTCGCCGACGCAGCCTCTCTCATCGGCGACACCCCGTACACCGCAGTGGCGACGTACCCCACCGACTGGCCGAGTTCGACGGTTGCGGTCCTGCGCAACGCCCTCGACTACGTCGGGTTGCGTCACGTCTCGCTCGTCTCCGACGCCGAGGCCGCCGCGGCATGGTTCGAATCGCAGGTCGCGCACCAGACCGGGCGACTCGTCGCGGTCTATCACATCGACCCGCAGGGCTCGACCGTCACGCTCGTGCGCTCGGGAGTCGCGGCGGGTAAGGCCTTCCGATTCCCCGAGGACGACGCTCCGTCGGTCGCCGCGCAGCTCTCGTCGGCGCTCGGCGCGTTCGGCTGGCTCGTGAGCAACCTCGACGCCATCGTCGTCACGATCGACGAAGCGGTCGACCCGAGCGCGGCGCAGCTCGTCGCACAGTCGGTGAAGACCGGACTCGGCGTGCGGTGCGCCCTGGCGCCCGAGCCGCACCAGACGATGGTGCGTGGCGCCGCTCTCGCGGCGGCCGCCGGCTCGGTCGACCTCCTCGGCTCGACGCAGATCCTGCCCACCGCCAAGCTCGCCGAACCGCGACGCAGCGAACTCGACCCGGAGATCACCGCGGTGATCTCGAAGATCACGGCGACTCCCCCTCCGGGTGCCACGCCCGCTGCCGCCGCGAAGCCCGCGGCGAACACGTCGAAGGCGACGGTCGCCGCCGTCGCAGCCGGAGAAGCCGCCGACGAGAAGTCCTCGGGTCGCTCGTCGAAGGTCACGGCCATCGCGGCGGCGGCCGCGATCGCGCTGCTCGTGGGCGTCGGCGCGTTGGTGTTCGGTCTGCGGGACTCTCCGATGGCCACCGCGGGCACGCAGGTCGCCGAGACCCCGACTGCACCCGCCACCACCACGACCTCCAAGGCGCGGCCCGCGCCGGCTCCCCGCAGCACCGAGGAGACCACCACCGAGGAGTCGACCGAACCGGCCGTCGCCGAGGAGACGGTGCCTGTCGCCCCGCCCGTCGTGGAGCAGACCTGGGTCGACCCCATCACCGGCACGAGCGAGCAGTCCTCTACTTCTTCGTCGTCGCCCGGCTCGACCACCTCGAGCACGTCCGACACGTCCTCGACCACGTCGAGCACCGGCTGGTCGCGGCGGAACCAGCCCGATGATTCCTCGGGTGGCGGACGCGGTAGCGGCGGCAGTGGCGGGAGCGGTGGCAGCACCACCACCACCACGACGACCCAGTCGACGACCGTCCCGACCGATCCCGACCCTTCTGAGGAACCGCCCTCGACGGACATTCCGGAAACGACAGAGACTGAGACCGGCAACTAGACAGCTCGGGTATCCGGGTGGTGACCTACGGCACTATCGGCGGTCGCCGGGTCGTCCCGTAGGCTGTCCCGCGGGTCGGCTCGCCGAATCCACGAAGCACCTGTTCAAGAGCACATCGAGCACACATGAAAGGCCTCCATGCGTCTCTCGTCGGCGTCGCGCGCCGCAGTCCGTTCCACCACCCGCCGCGTCGCAGTCGCAGCGGCTTCCGCGGTTCTGCTGGCAGTGCCCTTGAGCGCCACAGCGAGTGCCGCGCCCGCCGAACAGTTGCCTTCCGCTGAACTTCCCGCCGAACTCGTCGAGGCGATCCAGCGTGACCTGGGTCTGTCCCCCGAGGAGTATCTCGACCGGGCCGCACGCGCGCAGGAGCTCGGCGACTACGCTCGCGACTTCCGTTCCGAGCACCCCTCCGAGTTCGCCGGTGCCTGGCTCGGCGAGGACGGCAAGCCGGTCATCGCCGTCACGAACCGCGAGGCCGCCGAGCGCGCTGCGCAGGACGGCTTCCACGCCACGGTCGCGCCGGTCTCGGCCGACGGACTCGAGCAGGCCCTCGCCGAGCTGAACCGCTGGGTGGCGGGGCTCCCGCGCGAGGTGTCGTCGCAGATCAACTCCGCGTCGATCGATGTGCTCAACAACCAGATCGTCCTCGACATCGTGAACTCGCCGATCGGGCGCGCGCTGAACCTGCCGTCGCTGGTGGCGAACGTGCAGGTCCAGCTGTCGCCGGGCATGCCGCCGAACGATCCGGCCCCGATGGGTGGCGACACCTACATCACCGCCGACGGCGACGTCCGCGCCACGCCCATCGAGCGCATCGGCATCTGTTCGTTCGGCTTCAACGGTGTCGACGCCGACGGTAACGCCGTCAACCTCACCGCCGGTCACTGCGACGCGGTCGCCCGTGCCGACGGTGGTTCGACGGTCTACCTGCCCAACCGCGCGAACATCGACGAGAGCGTGCGGATCGGCAAGTTCACCGAGTCCACGGTGGGCACCGACAGCACCCTCGACTACGGCATCGTCTCGCTCGACGAGGCCGGCGTCGAGGCGGGCCTCGACCGCCCGTCGGTCCGCGGCGGCAACGGCTCGACCCTCACGGTCACCGGCACGGCCGTTCCGGTCGTCGGCGCGCCCGTCTGCAAGTCGGGCCAATCCTCGTCGTTCACGTGCGGCCTCGTCGTCGCCGATCGCATCGAGACCCAGCTGACCTACGACTCGGGCTTCTCGAGCACCATCCGCGGCTTCGCGACCTCCGCCTGCACCCTCGCGGGTGACAGCGGTGGCGCGATCGTCACCGGCACCCTCGCCCTCGGCGTGATCAGCGGATCGAACAGCGCCGGCGCACCGAACTGCGTCGAGGCGAACCTGGTGCTCGCGCCCAACGGTGGTACCTCCAGCCTCGGCATTCCGATCCAGGAGATCGAGAACGCCACCGGCACCCGAGTCCGTACTGCGGCGAACCCGGCATAAAGGCCGGAACCGTCCGGTCCGTTCGTCACAACAGTCACACGAGTCTCATCCGTAACCGAGAAGTACCTATGTACTTCCTCGCTCACCCCTTAGGATCGGACGGACGCCGATCCGCGGGGGAACGGCGCCTTCGCGCGTGCATGCGTGAAGGAACGAGAAAGGTATCCATGCGACGCACCTTCGCACGTCGGACGGCCGTCATCGGTTCGGCCGCACTGCTGCTCCTCGGTCCTGCCGTTGCCATCGCGCAGGCCGAACCCGAGACCGAACCCGCGCAGACATCGTCTCTGCCGGCCGAGCTCGTCGAGGCGTTGCAGCGCGACCTGAACATCGATGCCGAGCGCTTCCTCGCCGATGCGCAGCGCAGCCAGGATCTCGCCGCGTTCGCCGAGAAGGCACGGGAGCAGTTCGAAGCCGTCTTCGCCGGTGTGTGGCTGGACGACCAGGGCACCGCCACCGTCGGCCTCACCGAGGGCGACGGCTTCGAGGAAGCCCGCAAGGCCGCCGAGGATGCCGGATTCACCGTCGCCGAGACCGAGCGCAGCGAGGACGCTCTCGAAGATCAGCTCGGCGCACTGGGCGACTGGCTCGAGACCCAGCCGCCCGCCGTCGCCGACGTCATCCGCGGCATCGCCATCGACGTGGTGAACAACGACGTCGTCGTGCGTACCGACAACGTGTCCGGTGTCGAGCTCCCCGACTTCCTCGACGGGGTGCGTGTGCTGTTCGCTCCTGCCGAGCTGACGCCGGAGGGCGCGACCGACCTGCAGCCCATCGCCGGTGGCCTCGACGCCCCCGACGCTCTCTTCGGTGGCGACGCCTACGCCGCGCTCGGCGCCGGCGAGGGCCTGCGCTGCTCGCTCGGCTTCAACGGTGAGGACGGCAGCGGACAGCCCGTGAACATCACCGCCGGTCACTGCGACCCCAACCGCGCGCAGGCCGGCACTCGGTGGGCCTCCCAGGTCCACCAGCTCATCGGCGACAACCTCGGCCAGCATCTCGGCTCGTTCGAGAAGACGGTGCTCGACGGCAGCGACTACGCGCTGATCCGCCCCACCTCCGATGCCGCGGGTCGCTTCGAGAACAACGGCGTGCGCGTTCCGTTCGCCGCTCCGCTGCCCATCACGGGTGTCGCGGATCCCGTCGTCGGCGCTCCGGTCTGCAAGTCGGGCCTGCGCACCGGCTACAGCTGCGGCGTCGTGACGGCCGCCAATCAGAACGTCGAGATCGGCCACCGCGTGCTCGAGAACGGCTTCTCCACCAACCTGTGTGCCCTGCAGGGCGACAGCGGTGGCACCCTCGTCACCGGCACTCTCGCCCTCGGCATCTCCAGCGCCTCGAACGTCGGCCAGTACGGCATGTGCGAGATCGCCGGGTTCGTCAGCGGCCTGCTCGGTGAGAGCCCTGAACTGTTCGCCACGCCGATCAAGACGGTCCTGGCCGAGAACCCGGGCCTGAAGGTCCGCACCTGGTAGCGCGAGTCCACACGACGACGAGGCCCGGCTTCCGCACCGCGGAGGCCGGGCCTCGTTTCGTCTCATCTCCGCAGATTGCGCTCTTCTCGGAGCGTCGTTCGGGCGCCAAGATCGAATCGGATAGGCTCGCCCGATCGGTCGGACCGGACGAGTGGACCGCAGGGACAGAGGGAGATCGAAGTGCTGGGATCATCGATCGTGGGCAGTATTGCGGTGCTGCTCACGGATCAGCAGGTGCTGTGGAATCTGATCAGGCTTTTCCTGGCCGGTTGATCTGCATACGAAACGGCCCCGTCACCCTGCAGGGCGACGGGGCCGTTTCGTACTACTGCTTACTTATCTTCGGCCCACTGCGTGGTTCCCGGAGCAGCCAGCAGATCCTGGACCACCGCGATACCCGCGATGACAGCCGTCGGGCCGCCAGCCGTGAACGCGCCGATGGTGCCACCGACGCCCGCACCGGCACCACAGCCGAGGATGGTCCCTGCGCCCGGCACGATCGTTCCGGGAATCGCTCCGACGATGCAACCGATGATCGCGCCCGCGACAGTGCCGATAGCGGTGGCCATGCCCAACTGCGACACGAAGTTCTGCTGCGACTTCAGGTTCTCTTCGGGCGATGCGACATCGGTGAGCTTCAGCGCCACCGGGGTGAGCGACGGTCCGACCTTGTCCTCAGGTGCGACCGGGGTCGCCTTGGACAGGTCGGTGACGGGGGTCAGCGTGAGAGTCTTGCCGTCCTCGCTCACCTCACGCTCGAAGGGCAGCTGCAGATCGCCGAGCTGGATGGCGAGCGGCAGGCTGAGGACGGTGTCGCCCTCGTCGTCCTGCAGTTCGACGCTCTTTCCGTCTCCGGAGACCTGGAAGGAACCTGCGTCGATGACGGTCACGACGGACTCACCCTCGGGCCGGACCTCGTAGTTGATCGCGTCTTCGTCGGCTGCGGCCGGAGCGGCGTACGAAGTTCCGGCGGTGATGCCCATGGCGGCGATCGTCATCGTCGCCACAGCGGCAAGCTTCTTCAGCTTCATCTTTTTCCGTTCTGTGACATGGCGCACGCCTGTTAAGACGCCCCCATTCTGCTGTATCGACCTGGAGTTCTACGTCCCCCGACGTGTACATCCCACGTGCGAACCCCACGTACCGGGCAAATCATAACCGACATCACATCCGGAGCGTTATACCCCTTTGCCCGAATGGACACCGCATCGTGGCCGGTAGAGCGTGTCGTGACCCCCGTGTGACACACGCCTCGTTTCGGGCGAGTTAGGACATCCTGCGCGACGGCGGTATCGCGTTTGACCTCTAGCGTGTCCGGGCACACGGTCTCCGATTCGACGCAGATTTTGCTACTGGCGGGTAACTCCAGTTCAGACCAAGTTACCGGTGGGTAACTTAGCTTGCGTTACGATGCGGTGACTCATACCAGGCGGCACGACGCCGCCCCCGACACGAAAGGCCACGTATGAATGCCCTGACGATTACGTTGGGCACGATCGGCGTGCTGCTGAGCCTCGTGTGTTGGTTCGCGTTCATCAGCGGTGCATTGAAGATGGTCAACACGATCCGGGTCGGCCAGCCGGCCCCGGACCGCTGGCGGCCGTTCTTCCCGCGCTTCAAGCAGATGGTCGTCGAATTCCTCGCGCACACGAAGATGGTCAAGTTCCGGACCGTCGGCTGGGCGCACTGGCTGGTGATGGTCGGCTTCATGCTCGGCGCGATCGTCTGGTTCGAGGCCTACGGCCAGACGTTCGACCCGAGCTTCCACTGGCCCCTCATCGGTGACACCGTCGTCTATCACTTCATCGACGAGATCCTCGGCCTCGGCACGGTGATCGGCATCCTGACGCTGATCTACATCCGCCAGCGCAATCATCCACGTCAGCCCGGTCGGATGTCGCGCTTCAGCGGCTCGAACTTCAAGGCCGCCTACTTCGTCGAAGCGGTCGTGCTGCTCGAGGGCCTGGGCATGATCCTGGTGAAGGCCGGCAAGATCGCCACCTACCACCACCACAACGCCTACACCGACTTCTTCACGATGCAGGTCGCCCGGATCCTTCCGGAGAGCCCCGAACTCGTGTCGGTCTTCGCGTTCATCAAGCTCATGTCGGGCATGGTGTGGCTCTACATCGTCGGCCGCAACATCACGTGGGGTGTCGCATGGCACCGCTTCTCGGCCTTCTTCAACATCTACTTCAAGCGTGAGGACGACGGCGGTCCCGCCCTCGGTGCGGCGCGTCAGATGATGTCCGGCGGCAAGCCCGTCGACATGGAAGACGCCGATCCGGACAAGGACACCTTCGGTGCCGGCCGCATCGAGGACTTCACGTGGAAGGGCTGGCTGGACTTCACGACCTGCACCGAGTGCGGTCGTTGCCAGTCGCAGTGCCCCGCCTGGAACACCGGTAAGCCGCTGTCGCCGAAGCTGCTCATCACGTCGCTGCGCGACCACGGTTACGCCAAGGCTCCCTACCTGCTCGCCGGTGGTCGCACCGATCTCGGTGGCGACGAGGTGGGCCTGGTCGACGCCGAGGGCAACCCGGACGAGGCCAAGCTGGCGAAGATCCCGGCGTCGGCTCGCGAGGAGTCGGGCCGCAAGCTCGTCGGCGAGACCGAAGCGCTGGTCGAGGGCGGCGAGCTCGCTCCCGTCATCGACACGGAGACCCTGTGGTCGTGCACCAACTGTGGTGCGTGCGTCGAGCAGTGCCCGGTGGACATCGAGCACGTCGACCACATCATCGACATGCGTCGCTACCAGGTGCTCATCGAGTCGGACTTCCCGTCCGAGCTCGCGGGTCTGTTCAAGAACCTCGAGAACAAGGGCAACCCCTGGGGCCAGAACGCCAAGGACCGTCTCAACTGGATCAACGAGATGGAGTTCGACATCCCGGTCTTCGGCCAGGATGCCGAGAGCTTCGACGGCTACGAGTACCTCTTCTGGGTCGGCTGTGCCGGTGCCTACGAGGACCGCGCCAAGAAGACCACGAAGGCCGTCGCCGAGCTCCTCGCGACCGCCGGCGTGAAGTTCATGGTCCTCGGCGCCGAGGAGACCTGCACCGGCGACTCCGCTCGCCGCGCGGGCAACGAGTTCCTGTTCCAGCAGCTGGCGCAGCAGAACATCGAGGTCCTCAACGGTGTGTTCGAGGGCGTCGAGCAGAGCAAGCGCAAGATCGTCGTGACCTGTGCGCACTGCTTCAACGCGCTGAACAACGAGTACCCGCAGGTGGGTGGCAGCTACGAGGTCGTCCACCACACGCAGCTGCTCAACCGTCTCGTGCGGGCGAAGAAGCTGGTCCAGGTCAAGGCCGTCGGCCAGGACGTGACCTACCACGACCCGTGCTTCCTCGGACGGCACAACAAGGTCTACAACGCTCCGCGTGAACTGATGGCGGCGTCGGGCGCGAAACTCGTCGAGATGCCGCGTCACGGCGAGCGGTCCATGTGCTGTGGTGCCGGTGGTGCCCGCATGTGGATGGAGGAGAAGATCGGTAAGCGCATCAACATCGACCGTGTCGATGAGGCGCTCACCACGAATCCCGCCAAGATCGCGACGGGCTGCCCGTTCTGCCGTGTCATGCTCACCGACGGTGTGACGGCGCGTCAGGAAGAGGGCAAGGGCGAGGGCGTCGAGGTCATCGACGTCGCGCAACTCATGCTCGAGTCGATCTCTCGCGTCGAGGCCGCGAAGCTCAGCGACAACCTCAAGGTCGTCCAGCAGCCGAAGACTCCGGTCGAGGTCGAGGAGACCGCGGAAGAGGTCGAGAAGGAGCGCGTCGAGGAGGTCGAGGTGGCAGCGGCAGCGCCGGCTGCTCCGAAGACCACCGGTGCCCCGAAGGCCGGCGGCCTGCAGATGAAGGGCGGCCTCAAGGCTCCGGGCGGACCGAAGGCTCCCGGTGGCGCGAAGGCTCCCGCAGCTGAGGCAGCCGAGGCTCCGGCAGCCCCGAAGGCGAAGCCGGGCGGCCTGCAGATGAAGGGCGGTCTGAAGGGTCCGGGCGCGAAGAAGGCTGCGGCTCCGGCTGCACCTGCCGCGTCGTCCGAGGCTTCTGCTGCTCCTGCAGCCGAGGCACCGGCAGCGCCGAAGGCCAAGCCGGGCGGCCTGCAGATGAAGGGCGGCCTCAAGGCTCCGGGTGCGAAGGCCCCTGGTGCTGCGAAGCCGGCCGCACCTGCTGCTGCCCCTGCCGAGTCGTCGTCGGAAGCTCCCGCAGCCGAGGCACCCGCGGTGCCGAAGGCGAAGCCGGGTGGCCTCCAGCTCAAGAGTGGCCTGAAGGGCCCCGGCGCGAAGAAGGCGGCTCCGGCAGCGAACTCTGCTCCCGCGGCTCCTGCCGAGGAAGCACCTGCTGCAGAGGCTCCCACGGCGGAGGCTCCCGCTGCGGAAGCGCCTGCGGAGCAGCCGAAGGAGTCGGCGATCCCGAAGGCGAAGCCGGGCGGACTGCAGCTCAAGAGCGGTCTGAAGGGACCGGGTCCGAAGAAGGCTGCGCCTGCCGCTCCGGCGAAGGCTGAGCCGACGCCGGAACCCGAGCCCGAGTCGGCACCGGAGCCCGAGGCCCCGGCGAAGCCGGAGGCCGAGGCGCCGGCGCCGCCGCAGGCAAAGCCGGGCGGACTGCAGATCAAGAGTGGCATCAAGCCGCCGGGTCGCAAGTAATCGGGTAAATAACCGAGAAGTGAGGCTCACAACCGTGGTGGTCAACCACTGGGGTTGTGAGCCTCACTTCTGCGTTGTGAGCCTTCGTACGACGTACCGCCCAACCGGACCACTCCCCCGCCGCGCCAACTCCATGGCCGCACGGATCTTCGACGCGAGCGCGCCCGGGGTCTCCAGGTCGTCCCATGTCCACCGCACGACCACCCACCCTGCCTGGCGCAGCCGGTCCTCGCGCAGCTTCTCCTGATAGACGACGTCCTCCGCATCCCTGGTGGCGACACCGTCGCGTCGGTACTTGATACGACCGTCGAACTCACCGATGACACCGTGCTCGGGCCACAGGAAGTCGACCCGCGCGAGCCAACGATCGGCAGCGTCGAGCACATCGACCTGTGCGAGCGGGACCGGCAGACGTTCGTCGAGCATCAGGATGCGACTGCGCGACTCTCCGACGCTGTCGCTACGGTCGTCCATCCTTCCCACCGCTCGGGAAGCACGCGCACGTCCCGGATGAGCTCCCATCCGCTCCAGCGCACTCCGCAGCAATGCGATGTCGGTCAGTCCGTGCCGCAACGCGCGGTCACCGAGCACTACCGACTCTTCGAACGGCTCGGTTGCTGCGATATCGACAACGGTCCGCGCGACCTCCAGTACGCGGGCTCCGCATCTGTCCACTACTTCGGCTTCGTCGAGTCGCGCCGTGTGCATCACTCGTCCCGGCGTTCGTTTGCCGCCGCTGCGTCGGTTGTAGGTGAGGTGGACGTCGTCCAGAGCGATCCTCCACGGGCGCAGTCCGTGGAGTACGGCTGCGGAGACGTGGCTGAGCGCAGCGTCGGGTGACGAGACCTGCAGCATCGCCCGTGCGCGAAATGCGTGCCGGCCGAAGTCGTCGGTTGCCTCGTACGTCTCGCGGGGAACGAAGACACCCGATGCGAGCCGTACCCAGTGACCGCTCCTGACCAGACCGCGGATCTCGCCCGGAGTGCGGCCCGATGCCTGGGCGTCGCTGCGATGGATGAGGACGTCGTCGCGCATGCGTCGAGCGTCGCTCGAGCCGAACGGCGAACTACCGGCAGAACGGCCGATCGGCCGGATCTGTGGATGAACCGACCGCCTGTGGAGAACTCGTCAGGAGGCGTCGATCGCGGGGCCGAGGACGGGCCACGAGTTGTGCGGGTCGTCCTGCCGGTAGCCCCAGTTGTGGGTGCCGTCGTCGTGGATGTCGATGATGGCGGTATGCCCAGTTCGTCGAGGCGCGTCGCCATGCGTCGGTGGTCGGAGCGATCCGGCGCCTAGTTTCCCCCGCCGTATCGTGCCTGAATCGCCGTTCGTTTCTCAGGCTGAATATTGATTCGCGACACATCGTGCCCGTAGTGCTCGAGCAGTCGCGGGTCCATTATCCGCCGCCACAGGGGCGGGAACAGAGCCAGGATGATCAATACCGCGTAGCCGGCGGGCAGCTGCGGCGCCTGCGGCATCGAGCGCAGGGTCTGGTAGCGGCGCAGCGGATTGGCGTGGTGATCGCTGTGCCGCTGCAGGTTGTAGAGGAACAGGTTGGAGCACACGTGGTTGCTGTTCCAGCTGTGCTGGGGTTGCACCCGTTCGTAGCTGCCGTCCGGGCGCTTCTCGCGCAGCAGCCCGTAGTGCTCGAGATAGTTGGCACCTTCGAGGAACATGATCGCCATGACGGCCTGGACGACGAGCCACGGGGCGATCGACCAGCCGAACACCGCGATGAGCACGGCGTAGAGAACGACGCTCAGCGCCCACGCGTTGAGGATGTCGTTGTGCCGCACGTTCCAGAACGACATGCCGCGACGTTCGAGCCGGCCCTTCTCGTAGCGGATCGCGGAGCGGAGGCTGCCGAACACCGAGCGGGGCAGGAAACGCCAGTAGCTCTCGCCCATGCGAGCGGTGGCGGGGTCCTCCGGGGTGGCGACGCGCGCGTGGTGTCCACGATTGTGTTCGACGTAGAAGTGGCCGTAGAACGACTGGGCGAGGGCGATCTTCGCGAGACGCCGCTCGATGGTGGTGCGCTTGTGCCCGAGTTCGTGTGCCGCGTTGATGCCCACACCGCCGACGATGCCGAGCGTGGCGGCCATCGCGAATCGTTCGGCGCCGCCCATGGGCTGCGACACCCACATCCAGCATCCGAAGGCCAGGCCCGCATATTGCAGCGGGAGATAGAGATAGGTGCAGTAGCGGTAGTACCGGTCGTTCTCGAGCGTCCGCATCATGCTCTCGGGCGGATTGCTCGTGTCCAGTCTCGCGAACGCGTCGACCAGCGGGCAGACGACGGCGATGACCAGTGCACCGGTGGCCCAGAAGACGCCGAGGTGCAGGTATTCGACGAGGAAGTAGGCGATGAACGGGCTCAGGGGGATGACGAGTCCGTACAGCCAGAGGCGCTTCTTGGGGTCGGTCCATCGATCGTGCGTCGCGCTGCGAGGAGTCGCCGAATCCACAAACACCAATCCCCCAGGAAGGAAAAACCGTCCGGTACGAATCCCCCCGTACCGGAGAAAACAAACTGTTACCCCACGACTCGGACACACCTTACAAGCAGTACTTACCGACCGGTAGGACCTTGCGCACTGTTTGTGGTGGAGAGCACACGATGACGGCGCCGCACCCGAAGGTGCGACGCCGTCGAACGCGGAATTCTCGAAAGGGTGCGACCTAGATGGTGCGCACGCCCTGAGCCTGCGGGCCCTTCTGCCCCTGGCCGATCTCGAACTCGACTCGTGCTCCCTCGTCCAGGGTCTTGAAGCCCGAACCCTGGATTTCGGAGTAATGGACGAAAACGTCTGCTCCCCCACCATCCTGCTCGATGAAGCCGAAGCCCTTTTCCGCGTTGAACCACTTGACAGTGCCCTGCGCCATACCACTTGCTCCTTGCATTCCCCCACGTCACCCCGACGTGGGGCCTAGATGGACCTCGATCATCGCACTGATCCGGACATTCGTCGCGTCTTGTTTCCCGAGTCGTTACCACGACCTACAAAACGCGGATGAAATCGTGTTGCAGCACGGTGGCACCATGTAACCCGTGACTACCGAGGAGCAAGGCCAACTTCACCATCACATCAGCCGTCGGCTCGAGCAGTCGTCGAAGCTCCAGAACGTGCTCTACGAGATCCGCGGGCCGGTGCACGCCCACGCCGCGCGGCTCGAGGCCGAGGGGCATCGCATCCTCAAGCTCAACATCGGCAACCCGGCGCCGTTCGGGTTCGAAGCACCCGACACGATCGTGCAGGACATGATCGCGGCGCTGCCCCACGCGCAGGGCTACTCGGAGTCAAAGGGCATCGCCTCCGCCCGTCGCGCGATCGTCACGCGCTACGAGCTCGTGCCGCGCTTCCCCAAGTTCGACATCAACGACGTCTACCTGGGCAACGGCGTCTCCGAACTCATCACCATCACGATGCAGGCCCTGCTCGACGACGGCGACGAGGTGCTCATCCCGGCACCCGACTACCCGTTGTGGACGGCGATGACCTCGCTCGCCGGTGGCACCCCCGTGCACTACCTGTGCGACGAGACCAACGACTGGAACCCGGACCTCGACGACATCGAGTCCCGGATCACCGAGCGCACCAAGGCGATCGTGGTGATCAACCCGAACAACCCGACGGGCGCCGTGTACTCGCAGGAGGTGCTCGAGGGGATCGTGCGCCTCGCACGCAAGCACCAGTTGCTGCTGCTCGCCGACGAGATCTACGACAAGATCCTCTACGACGACACCAAGCACGTCTCCCTGGCCTCGCTGGCCCCCGACCTGCTCTGCCTGACCTACAACGGCCTGTCGAAGGCGTACCGCGTCGCCGGCTACCGGTCGGGCTGGATGGTCATCACCGGCCCGAAGGATCACGCGGCAGGCTTCCTCGAGGGCGTGGATCTGCTCGCCTCGACCCGGTTGTGCCCCAACGTGCCGGCCCAGCACGCCATCCAGGTGGCGCTCGGCGGCTACCAGAGCATCGAGGACCTCGTGCTGCCCGGCGGGCGCCTGCTCGAACAGCGCGACGTCGCGTGGGAGCGGCTCAACGCCATCCCGGGCGTGAGCTGCGTGAAGCCGCGCGGTGCGCTCTACGCCTTCCCGCGTCTGGATCCGGAGGTCTACGACATCCACGACGACGAGAAGCTCGTGCAGGATCTGCTGTTGCAGGAGCGCATCCTCGTCACCCAGGGCACGGGCTTCAACTGGCCGAACCACGACCATCTGCGCATCGTCACGCTGCCGTGGGCACGCGATCTGGCGGTGGCGATCGAGCGGATCGGCAACTTCCTGTCCTCCTACAAGCAATAGGGGACGGCTCCGACCTCCGGGAAGTAATTGTTGCCGAACAGTTATCTTGGGCCTTTCGGGACCAAAGTCCCTGTTTAGGGGCACGCCCGACCTACCCGAACGGACAGTTTGTCGGGTTCGTGACCATCGACACATGTCAACCCCTCCCCAAGCCGGGGTCGGAACCAGTAATTTGTCTTATGGCACTAAGCACTACGCACTGTGCCGGGCTCCCTGATCGATCGCCATCCCCCCTGTGCGAGATCAGGTGACGGTGGCGGGGACACCCCCCCTGCTCCCCGCCACCACCAGCCCAAATCTCCCCGCCTCTTGGCTAGCCTGTCCGGGTGAATCACGGACACGGCCACTTCGGCCACGGACACGGTCACGGCCAGGCCGAAAGTCCCATACCACTCGGACCCATCGCCGCGAAGATCGTCGTCGGACTGCTGGCCGCGATCGGTCTCCTGGTGCTCTTCGGCACCGCACTGCTGTGGCCGAGCAGCCGTTCCGTGGACATCCCCGCCCCCTTCCAGACCACCGGCGGCGGCGCGGTCGTCACCGAGGCCGGAACGGTCGTCGAACAGAACACCGGACCGTGCGGCAGCGCGTCCTTCGGGCGTGTCTTCACCGGCGAGCCGTCCCCTCCCTCGAGCAATGCCTTCGACTGCGAACGCAGCATCGTCGCCATCGAATCCGGTCCCGACGACGGTGCGCGGACCCTCCTCGAGGTGATCCCCGGCCCGGGTCAGCCCGAACTGCAGGCCGGCGACGAGATCCGTCTCGTCCGCCAGACCGATCCGGCGGGTGTCACCCAGTACTCCTTCTACGACTACGCCCGCGGTTTCCCGCTCGCGCTGGTGGTCGCGGCGTTCGCCGTCGTGGTGGTCGCGATCGCCCGCTGGCGCGGTCTGCGGGCCCTGATCGGCCTGGGCGTCGCGTTCGGCGTGCTGGTGGTGTTCATGCTCCCTGCGCTCCTGGACGGCAAACCCGCCGTGCCGGTCGCACTCGTCGGCGGTGCACTCATCCTCTACGCGGTGCTGTATCTGGCGCACGGCGTGAATCTGAGAACCAGTTCGGCGCTGCTCGGCACGCTCGCGTCGATGGTCGTCGCGGCCCTGCTGTCCTACGTCGCGATCCGCATGACGCACCTGACCGGTCTGTCGGAGGAACAGAACACCGACGTGCAGCTGTACATCGGGCACGTGTCGATCTCGGGCCTGCTGCTGGCGGGCTTCATCATCGGCTCGCTCGGTGTGCTCAACGACGTCACCATCACGCAGGCGTCGTCGGCCTTCGAACTCGCCGGCCTCGATCCCGAGTCGTCGCGCCGGGAGATCTTCTCGGCGGCGATGCGCGTGGGCCGCGACCACATCGCCAGCACCGTCTACACGCTCGTCCTCGCCTACGCGGGCGGCGCGCTGCCTCTTCTACTGCTGTTCTCGGTGGCCGGACGCTCGATCACCGATGTGATCACCAGCGACGCCGTGGCCATCGAGCTGGTCCGCGCATGCGTCGGCGGCATCGCGCTCACGTTGTCGGTGCCGCTCACCACCGCGATCGCCGCCGTGCTCGCGCGTACCGACGCACCCGGACAGCAGACGGGTGGCCGGCACGCGCGACGCGCGTGACTCAGGGAAGCCGGATCTGCGGCAGCGGCGGCAGCTCGATCGTCGGCAGCGGCGGCAGCGTCGGCACCGGCACTCCCAGCCCCGGGATCGTCGGGGCCGGAGCGGGCGGAGGCTCGGGGGCCGGCGGAACCGGACGCGGCGAATAGGTCGTCGGAACGGGCTCCGGCTCGACCGTGGTGGTGGTCGTGGTGACCTGCGTCGGCGCCACCGCCGGTGCGGGGTTCTGCCGCGGCGCATCGGTCGTCGTGGGGGTGTACGACTGGGTGGGGCTCGCCTCGTCGGTCGACGAACCCGTGAAGCCGGTGCTCAGCGCCACCCCGATGACCGCGACGACCGCGAGGGCCGTGCCCGCGATACCGGCGCCGGAGATCTGCTTGCCGCTGACCGACGGGCCGCGACCGGCCAGCGTCGACCACCACGGCTTCTTCGCGTCGGCGGACTCCGGACCGGAGGCGGCTGCGGTCGGTGCGGGGGCGGCAGCCGCGACGACCGGGATCTGCTCGGTCTCGGCACTGGTGGACGACGGACGGCCCGGCACGATGCGGGTGAGGGTGCTCACGGGCTGCGAGGTGGCCGGTTTCGCGGCGGCCATCGCTCCGCCCTTGGCGAGGACGAGTTCGGGCTCGTGCGGCACCACCAACGGCAGTCCGAGCCACGAGCGCAGCACCTCCTGCACGAGCGGGATGTGCGCGCCGCCGCCGAGCAGGACGACGGCCTCGGGGTTGCGACCGGCACGGGAGATCACCTGGTGCACGAACTGCGCCGACGACTCGACGCACTGCGCGATGAGCGGGTCGAAGGTCTCGCGTGACATGAGCACGACTCCTGCCGCGCCCGGCACGGCCACGGTCTCGCTCTGCGAGAGCTTCTCCTTGGCCTCGCGGCACTGGGCCGACAATTCGTCGTCGGTGGCGGGGTCGTCGGGGCGCCACACACCGTTGGTGTCGAGCTGGTGGTCGCGGATCACGTTGTCGAAGACGCGGCCGCCGATGCTGTCGGTGCGTTCGGCGAGCACCTCGCGGGAGACGAGGTCGACGACGGTGACGGTGAGCCCGGCGTCGCCGAGGTCGTAGAAGACCGCAGTGTTGCTACCGAGCTCGCCGGTGGCCTGCAGATAGGTGACGGCGGCCTCGGGTTCGGAGACGAGCTGGTAGCGGTCGATGTGTTCGACGGTCATCGCCGCGCGCAGGCGCTCGGCCTGGGCCTGGTCGCGGTAGACCAGCCCGACCCGCTCGATCGGATCGCCCGCGACACCGGTCTGGAAGAGCACCCCGAGGGTGCCTGCCGCCAGCCGCGCCGGATCGTCCTTGCCGGTTTCGACCACCTGGAACTGGAACCCCGCCGTCGGGGTCGTTCGATCCACCGGCCGCACCACCCGAACGGCGCTCTCCCCCACGGTTACACCGAGAATAGAACTCATCAGCCGCCTTCGACGTTGGATGCGCCAGCCGCTTCAGCTTCCCCCGGCGCCCGAAATCACCGACGATGGTACCGAACGTTACCGACGGGTCACGAGGGCCGTTCGGATGACGTACGGCGGGACCGAGCACCCCGCCGATGTCTCCTGAGCGCCTGGGAGGCGTCTCCCATAGGATCGCCGAATGCGGATTCTCTATGTGTGTACCGGAAACATCTGCCGATCACCCACCGCAGAGAGGCTGACCACCGCATACGCGGCCGAGGCCGGTCGCGACGACCTCTCGGCTCACAGCGCCGGCACCCGGGCGATGGTCGGCTACGGCATGGAACCCACCGCGGCACTCGTGTTGCAGCAGCTCGGAGGCGATCCGGACGGATTCGCCGCGCGCCGGATCACCCCGCAGATCGCGGAGGACTCCGACATGATCATCACGATGAGCGAGCGGCACCGCGCCAAGGTCATCCAGCTCGCACCGCGCAGGATGCGGGTGACGTTCACGCTGCGCGAGGCCGCCCGGCTGCAGAACGCCACCGGTGCGCGGACCGTCGCAGAACTGACGACGGCCCGGGCGCAGATGTCTGCACCCGGGCCGGAGGACATCGTCGACCCGATCGGCCGTGACGAGGAGACGTTCGTCACGGTCGGATCCGAGATCGCCGACCTGTTGCTACCTCTCCTCGCCGCTCTCCGAGCCTGAGTCGTTCACCGGGCGCCGCGGTGCGTGCACCACGGGTCGCGACAGCGGCTCGGCTGCGGAGTACGCCTGCGGCGCCTGGTAGGGCTCGCTGCCGTACCGCTCCGATGCGGGCTGCGGCGCCGGCGGGAACTGCTCCGCAGCGCGGTAGTGGTAGGCGTCGTTGCTCGGCGCCGGGTAGGCCTGCGTGGCCGGCGGCTCGACATGACGGTGACCGTTCTGCGGCCGCGCCGGTCCCTCGACGGGTGCCTGCGCCTGCGAAGCCTGTGCCTGCGGAGCCGGCTGAGCGGCCGGTGCAGTCGGGGCCGGTGCACCGACACGCTGCGTCGCCGGCGTGCTCGTCTGGGCGGCAGCCGGAGCGGCACCGTCCTTGTCGGAGCTGTAGTAGTACCGGTATTCGTAGGCACTGCCGCGACCCTTGGTCGGGGTCATGGACAGGATCGTGCCCAGCACGGGCGCGTTGACCGCACGCAGGTTGCCGATGGCCCGCGCGAACTGCTCGCGGGTGGTCTTGCCGTAGCGCGCGATGAGCAGCGCACCGTCGGCGATGTTCGTGAGGATCGCCGCATCGGTGACGGGCAGCAGCGGCGGCGCGTCGATGATGACGTAGTCGAAGCGCGACCGCAGGTCCTCGATGACCTCCCGCGCATGCGCGGAGCCGAGCAGCTCGGACGGGTTGGGCGGCAGACCGCCGGCCGCGAGCACCCACATGCCGTCGAAGCGGGTCGGCTGGAGCACGTCCTCAAGCGAGGCCGTGTGCGCGAGCACGTTCGACAGGCCGGCGTCGCCGAGCGAGCCGAGGTACTTCGTCACACGCGGACGGCGCAGGTCGGCTTCGACGAGCACGACGGAGTGGCCGGCCTCGGCGAGCACCAGAGCCAGGTTGACGGCCGTGGTGGTCTTGCCCTCACTGGGCAGCGAGCTGGTGACGACGATCGCGCGCGGCGGGTTGTCGACCTCGAGGAACTGCAGGTTGGTTCGCATCTCGCGGTAGGCCTCGGCGTCGCCGCTGTTGGCTTCCGCGAAGACGATCGCCGGCTCTTCGTGACGGGCCTTGTCGAGCGGGATCACGCCCACCACACCGGTGCCGGCGAGATCCTCGACGGCGTTGCGGTCCTTGATGGTGTTGTCGAGGCGGTCGCGCAGCACCGCGAGGGCGATACCGAGCAGCAGACCGACGGCCAGACCCAGCGCGACGTTCCGCGTGGTCTTCGGCGTCACCGGCGACGACGGCGTGGCCGCGTACTGCTCGACCACCACGCGGGCCGTGGGCGGGCCGCCGTCCTCGGGGGTCTCCAGTTCGCGTGCCATGACGACGAACTCGTCCGACAGCGCGTTGGCGAGGTCGCGGGCACGCTCGGGCGACTCGTCGGTGACGGCGGTGTCGATGAGCACCGTGTCGGGGGTCGACGAGGCGGTCACCTTGCCGGCGAGATCGACGGCCGACATCTCGCCGAGTCCGAGCTTGTCGAGGGTGCGCTGCGCGAGGGTGGTGCCCTCGAGCAGTTCGGTGTAGGAGGTGACTCGCTGCTGGGAGAACAGGTTGCCCTGGTAGATCTCCTGCACCGACGCGCCCGACGAGGTCGACACGAACAGGCGTGTCTTGGCTTCGTACTGGGGCGTGGTCAGCAGGGAGGCGCCGAGAGCGGCAAGAACCGCCACCACCGTCGTGACGGCGACGATCTTCCACCTCGCCTGCAGAATTCGCAGGTAATCATGTACTTCCATCAGGGCGTCTCCCTCGTTGCGGTAACACTGCGTGCGCACCCGGCGGGCGCGGTGTGGGGGTCGTCGTGGCGCTCGAGCACGCTGTCGAGCACCGGGCCGATCGCACGCACCGCGTCCGGATCGGCCAGTTCCGAGTGCGTGAACGGCACCGGATGTTCGACGACGAGACCGCGCACATACCGCTGCCAGGTAGCGGCGATATCTGGGTGCCGGTCGAGATCGGGTGCGGCGACCACCAGGTCGATGTCGCCGTCGTATTCGCCGAGGGTGTGCCGGCGCACCGCATCTTCGACGGCCTGCGCGGCGGCGTCGGTGCGGCGCCGGACCTCGGCGACGAGTTCTTCGGGCAGCCCGGCGATATCGGGTACGTTCTCTGCCGTCGGGTGGGGCTCGGCAGGCACAGTCTCGGGCGTGAGCGTGTCGAGCAGCACTACCGCACCGACCTGCTCTCCGTGCTCGCGTAGTTGCACGGCCATCTCGTGTGCGATGGTGCCGCCCACCGACCAGCCCAGCAGGTGGTAGGGACCATCGGCCCTCACCTTACGGATTTCGGCCACATACCGCGCGGCGAGTTCGCCGATGCTGTCCGGAATGTCGCCGAAGCCCGTTGCCTGGAGACCGTAGAGGGTGCGGCCGTCGAGATGCTGCGCGAAACCGGCGTACATCCACGCGAGTCCGCTGATGGGGTGCACGCAGAACAGCGGCGGCTTATCGTCACCGCGACCGGCAATCTCGACGATGCTGCCGAGCGGGTCGCGTTCGTCGTCGCTGCGCGGGTCGCGCTCGTCATTACTGCGGCCATGTTCGATGCGGTCGGCGAGCGACGCGAGATCCGGGCTGGTGAACAGCCATTCGACGGGAACGTCGGCGCCGAGGGCGTCGCGCAGTTCACCGGCGACGGTGACGGCTGCGATGGAACTGCCACCGAGATCGAAGAAGCTTCGGTCGGCGGAGATCTCGTCGACCGGCAACTCGAGGTGGCGGGCGAACACCGCGGCGACGGTCTGCGCGATGTGTCCCTGCGGCGCCACATACGGTTCGTCGACCGCGGCGTCGGGGGCGGGCAGCGCGGCGCGGTCGACCTTGCCGGACGCCATCAGCGGCAGTGCGTCGACGACGGTGATGCTCGCCGGTCGCAGGTGCCGCGGCAGGTCGGCGACGAGCGTGCGACGCAGCGCGGCCACGTCGGGTGCGGCACCGGTCTCGGGCTGGATGTAGGAGACGAGCACGGTGTCGCCGGTACGTCCCGGATGCGGGACGGTCACGGCCGCCGCGACTCCCGGGCGGCTCAGCAGAGCAGCGTCGACCTCGGCGGGTTCGACGCGGATGCCGTGGATCTTCACCTGGTCGTCGATGCGGGCCACGTAGTCCAGTACCCCGTTCGGCAGGATCCGAACCAGGTCGCCCGTGCGGTACAGCCGCGACCCGCCGTCGTCGAACGGATTCGCGACGAATCGGGTTGCGGTGAGTCCGGATTCGTAGCGGTAGCCGCGGGCGACGCTGTCGCCGGTCACGTAGAGCTCGCCGACGGTGCCGCGCGGCACGGGATGCAGGCGCGAATCGAGCACGTAGGCGGTGGCTCCCGCGACAGGCGTGCCGATGCTCGGTTTCTCGTCGCCGGTCAGCGGTGCGGAATACGAGACAGCAACGGTGAATTCGGTGGGTCCGTAGCCGTTGACGATCCGGTGCCGCGACCAGCGGCCCACCAGCGCACCGGGCAGGGTCTCACCGGCGGCGACGATCGTCGTCGGCTCGAGTGCCTCGGGGTCGAGGGTGCCGAGCACGGTGGGCGTGAGGTTGAGGTGCGTGACGCGCTCGTCGACGATCAGCTCCTGCAAGGGTTCCCCGGCGAAAGTGTGGTCGGGCGCGATCACGAGCGCACCGCCGTGCGCGTGGGCGGAGAGCAGTTCGAAGACCGCGGCGTCGAAGGTGTGCGAGGCGACCTGCAGCACGCGCGATTCCGGCCCGAGATCGAGCAGGCCGGTCTGCACGTCGAGCAGCGCCGCGAGTCCGCGGTGGGTGACGTCGACGCCCTTCGGGGTGCCCGTGGTGCCGGACGTGTAGATCGTGTAGGCGAGGTCGTCGGATGTCACTGCGGGACGTGGGGGTTCGACGGCGTCGAAGTCGATGCTGCGGTCGGCGGTGAGATCGAGCCACGTCACGTGTCCGAGTTCGCGGTAGCCGACGGTCAGGCCGATGCGGGCGCCGGAGTCGGCGAGGATCGCGGCGCTGCGTGCGTCGGGCTGGGTGAGGTCGACGGACACCCATGCCGCACCGAGTTTCGTGATCGCCCAGACGGCGAGCGGCCAGTACTCGCTGCGCGGCGCGGCGATCGCGACGAGGTCTCCGCGTCGCACGCCGTGGGAGGCGAGCACGGAGGCGATCTCGTCGGCGCGGGCGTCGAGTCCGCCGTACGTCCACGCGACGGTGCCGGAGCGCACCGCGATGCGTCCGCGATGCTGCTCGACGGAAGTCTCCAGGATCTCGAGCAGCGTGCGCGGCGCGGCGGCCGGAGCCGACAACGGTGCAGGCACCGGCACGGCGAGATCACCGACGGCGCGGTCGGGTTCGGCAAGCGCGGCGGCGAGCATCGCGACCAGATCGGTGAGCATCGCGTCGCCGGTGGTGTCGTCGAACAGATCCGTCGCGTAAACCAGGCGCAGGTCGAGTCCGGCCTCACGCTCGACGAGTTCGACGACCACGTCGAACTGCGCGGCCGGTTCCCCGGCGTCGGTCTCGGCGACCTGCACGTCCGGCAGCTGCGGCAGCACCTCGCCGGCCTCGACGCGGTGCGTGAGCAGCACCTGGAAGAGCGGGCTGTACGACGGGTCGCGCCGCGGTGCCAGGCGGGCGACGACCTCGTCGAACGGCACGTCGGCGTGCGCGAGCGCGCCGAGGTCGGTGGCCCGCACGTCGCGCAGCAGGTCGGTGAACGGCAGCGACGGGTCGACGGCGGTGCGCAGCACGACGGTGCCGACGAACATGCCGACGAGCCGGTCGAGGCGCGCATCGGTGCGACCCGCGATCGCGGTGCCGACGGCGATGTCGGAGCGTCCGCTGCGACGCGCGAGCATTGCGGCGAGCACCGCGTGGACGAGCATGAACACGGTGACGTCGTGGCTGCGCGCGACATCCCGGAGGCGTCGGTGGGTCTCGGCGTCGAGCTTGGAGACGATCTGCGCGCCACGGTGGGTCGGCTGCGCGGGGCGCGGCCGATCGGTGGGCAGCGGCAGTGGGCTGTCGGGCAGGTCCGCGAGTGTGGTTGCCCAGTAGTCGAGTTGGCGGGCGGCAAGCGAAGACGGGTCGGTGGCGTCGCCGAGCAGTTCGTGCTGCCAGCGCGCGTAGTCGCCGTAGGTGACGGGCAGCGACTCGAAGACCGGTGCCTCTCCCCCGCGACGCGCGGCGTAGGCGACGGCGAGATCGGTGAGCAGCGGACCGACGGACGCTCCGTCGAACGCGATGTGGTGCACGGCGGCGGCGAGCACCCAGCGGCCGGGTTCGACGTCGAACAACCGGATCCGCATCGGCGCCTGCGTCGTGATGTCGAAGGGCGTGGTGATCGTGGCGGTCACGGCCGCGGCGACGTCCTCCGGAGCGGAGTGTTCGAGCACCGGCGGGTCGACGGGCACCTGCACGTCGTCGGTGAAGGCGGTGCGCAGCACGCGATGGCGGTCGACGACATCGCTCACCGCGGCGGCGAGGGCGTCGACGTCGAGGTCGCCGCTCAGTGTCAGCACGACCGGCACGAGATAGCCGGCGGTGCCGGTCTCGGCGCGCGCGACGATGCCGAGGCGACGTTGCGCGGGGGCGATCGGTGCCGGGGTGTCGTCGTCGTAGTGCCGCAGCGCGACGCGCTGGTCGTCGCCGGATTCGATGCGGGCGGCGAGCGCGGCCAGGGTCGGGGCGGCGAGTACCTCGCGCACCGGCACGTCGGTGCCGAACGCCTCGCTCAGGCGCGCGGCGAAGACGACGGCCGACAGCGAGTCGCCGCCGGCGGTGAAGAACCCGCGGTGCGCGGCCGGGCGGGCGCCGAGCACGTCCTCGGCGACGGTGACGACGAGATCCTCGGCGTCGGTGAGCGGCCGGTCGAGGGCTGTGTCGTCGTCGAGTGCGGCGGCGTCGTGCAGTTCGAGTGCGGCGACGTCGAGCTTGCCATTGGGTGTGAGCGGCAGCTGGTCGAGCACGTGCACGCGGGTCGGCATGCGGTGCGGCGGCACGACCAGCGCGACTCGCGCGGTGATGTCGTCGGCCGACAGATCCGGTCCGGCCGCGAACGCGACGAGCGTGCCGCTCACCGCGACCACCGCGGCCTGCCGGATGCCGGGCTGGGCCAGCAGCGTCGCCTCGAGTTCGCCGGGTTCGATGCGCACGCCGCGCACCTTGAGCTGGCGGTCGGTGCGGCCGAGATAGCCGAGCGTGTCGTCGACGCGGCGGTGGACGCGATCGCCCGTGCGGTACATGCGGGCACCGCCGGGAGCGGCGACGAAGCGTTCGGCGGTGCGGGCCGGGTCGTCGAGATATCCGGCGGCGAGGCCCTCACCCGCGAGGTACAGCTCACCGACGGCTCCGGCGGGCACGGGACGCAGGCGCGCGTCGAGCACGTGGGCGACGGTGCCGGGCACGGGCTTGCCGATGCTCGGTCGGGTGCCGGGTTCGATGTCGACGAGGGTCGCGACGATCGTGGCCTCGGTCGGCCCGTAGGCGTCGAGCATCACGCGGCCGTCGGCCCAGCGCTCGGCGAGCGACGGCGACAGCGATTCGCCACCCGAGGCGACGACCTTCAGGTCGGGCAGTCCCTCGGGATCGAGGGTGCCGAGCACCGTGGGGGTGGACAGGTAATGGGTGATGCGCTGTTCGGCGAGGTAGCGGTGCAGGTCCTGCCCGGCGTAGACGTCCGGGGGTGCGACGACGAGCGTCGCGCCGGTGGTGTGCGCGAGCAGCAGTTCGAGCAGTGCCGCGTCGAACTCGGGTGAATATCCGTGCAGCACGCGGTCTCCGGGCTCGACCCGGTAACGCTCGGCCACTTCGGCGGCGAGCGGGGCGAGTCCGCGGTGCGTCACCGCGACCCGCTTCGGGGTGCCGGTGGACCCTGAGGTGGATACGACGTAGGCGGTTCCGGGCAGGCACGTCTCCCCCGCCTGCCGCGAATGCGTGAAGGCCGCACCGGTCTTGGTGATGGCCCACAGGGTGCGGATGTAGTCGACGCTGCGCGGTGCGTCGATGCGCACGATCTTCCCGTCCCGCGCGCCGTCGGCCCGTAGCTCCTCGGCGAGGGCGTCGGACTGCTCGTCGAGTTCGCGGTAGGTGAGCGATTCACCCTCGCCGCGCAGGGCTTCCCGGTCGGGATGGGCGGCGGCGGTGGCGCGCAACATCTCGGCGAGTGTGCGTGCCGGGGCCGGTTCGCCGCCGTCGAGGGCGGCGGCCGGGGTGTCGACGACCACTTCACCGATGGTCCTGTCGGGTGCGCTCGCCAGGCTGCCGAGCAACGCGACGAAGCGGCTGACGAGCAGTTCGGCGGTGCGGCCGGCGAAGCGGGAAGCATCGAACACGAGCGTGCCGGTGTAGCCGTCGGAGCGCGGGGCGAGCGTGAACTGCAGGTCGAACTTCGGTGTGTCGTCGAGGACTTCGCGCGCCTCGACGGTGAGCTCTCCCAGGCTGATCGGGTCGATGCCGAAGTCCTGCAACGCCAATGCGACCTGCGGTGCGCCGCTCTGTCGCTCCGACAGCAGCTGCTCGTAGGGCACGGCGACGTGATCGAAAGCGGCGACGTCGAAGTCGCGGACCTGACCGAGCAGTCCGGCGAACGACATGTCGGGGGCCACGCGGGCGCGTAGGACGAGGGTGTCGAGGAACGGGCCGACGAGGTCTTCGAGCTGCGCCCAGCGGCGTCCGCCCACCACGGCGGCGACGGCGATGTCGTCGCTGCCGCCGAGTCGCGCGAGCAGCACCGACAGCGCGGCGTGCAGCACCATGAACTCGGTGGCGCCGTGGGCGCGGGCGAGGTCGGCGAGCGCGTCGCGTACATCGGTGGGCACGGTGAAGTCGACGCTGCGCGCACCGGTGTCGGTTCCGGTGGCGTCGGCGGGCAGTTCGGTGACGGTGAGTCCGTCGAGAGCGCGTCGCCAGTGCTCGAGGTCGCGCTCGGGGATGCCTCGTTCGGCTTCCCACAGGGCGTAGTCGGCGTACTGCAGCGGCAGCGGTTCCCACTGCGGTGCCGCACCGTTCACTCGCGCGAGATAGGCAAGCGTGAGGTCGCGCAGCAACGGCCGCAGCGACGTGCCGTCGGCGATCGAATGGTCGACGTCGAGGTGCAGCACGTGCTGGCCGGGGCCGGTGCGTTCGAGTCGCACGCGCCACCGGTCGCTGCGCGGCGCTTCGTGAACCTGCTGGTACACGCCGTCGCCCTCGACGATGTAGTCGGTGCGCAGGATCTCGTGGCGCAGCGCGACGTCGCCGAGCGCGGCTTGCAGGGCACCGAGGTCGAGCGGTCCGCTCAGGTTGACCTCGCTGCGCAGCCGGTAGGCATCGGGCGCAAGGGAACTCAGCCCCCACAGGCGACGCTGGGCGCGACTGAGCGGGATCCGTTCCGGTCGCGGCGACACGGCGACGGGTCCGGCGTCGGTGTCGAAGCCACCGGCGTCGAGGGCGGCGGCGAGTGCGTCGACGGTGGGGTTCGCGAAGACGGTGCGCAGCGGTACGTCGGTGCCGGTCTCGTCGCGCAGGCGGCCGACGAGGACGGTGGCGAGCAGCGAGTTGCCGCCGACGGCGAAGAAGTCGTCGGTGCGTCCCACGGCGGTGCCGTCGCCGAGGACGTCGCCGATGATGCGGGCGACGAGCGCTTCGGTCTCCGTGCGCGGTTCGCTGCCTTCGCCGGCGGCGGGTTCGGGCAGGGCGGCGGCGTCGACCTTGCCGTGGGAGGTGAGCGGGATCGCAGCCAGCGGCACGATCGCGGAGGGCACGAGGTGCGCGGGCAGGACGGTGCGCAGCTGCGCTCGCAGGTCGGAACCGTCGAGGTTCTCGCCGGTGACATAGGAGATGAGGCGGCCGCTGCGCACGAGCGTCACGGCGCGGTCGACGCCGTCGAGTGCGGTGAGGGCGGTATCGATCTCGCCGGGCTCGATGCGCACACCGCGCAGCTTGATCTGGTTGTCGCTGCGGCCGACGAATTCGAGGGCACCGGCGCGGGTCCAGCGCACGAGGTCGCCGGTGCGGTAACGGCGTCCGTCAGGTCCGGCGACGAACCGCAAGGCGGTGCGCGCGGCGGCGCCGCGATAGCCCGACGCGAGTCGCGGACCCGAGACGTACAGTTCGCCGACCACGCCAGCGGGCACGGGACGCAGCCGCTCGTCGAGGACCTCGACGGTGACGCCGCGGACGGGGGTGCCGATGACGATGTCGTCGCCGGGTCGCAGCGGCTGCGAGTTGGTGACGAACATCGTGGCCTCGGCCGGGCCGTAGCTGTTGACGAGGGTGCGCCCGTCTCCCCAGCGATCGACGATCTCGCGGGTGAGCCGGTCGCCGCCGAGCACGAGCGTGCGCAGGGCCGGCAGGTCGCGCACCGGCACGGTCGCGAGCGTCGACGGCGTCATCACCGCGTGGGTGATCGCGGCGCTGTCGAGCAGGTCGCCGAGGGCAGCGCCGCCGTAGCTGTCGGCGTCGGCCACCACGAGCGTCGCGCCGGAGATGCCGGCGGTGAGCATCTCGAGCATCGCGGCGTCGAACGACGGTGCCGCGACGTGCAGGACGCGATCCCCCGGGAAGGCTGCGAGGTATTCGCCGATGTCCTCGGCGAACGCGCTCGCGGCGCGCTGGGTGACGGTGACGGCCTTGGGGTGTCCGGTGGTGCCGGAGGTGAAGACGAAGTAGGCGGGGGCGTCGGGTGCGGGATCGACGACGTCGGCGAGCGGCTCCTCGTCGTCGGAGGTCACCTCGAGCCACCGCACGGTCGCCGGAAGCGTCGGCGCTTCACCGACTCCCACGCGCACGTCGGCGAGCATCTCGGCCAGGCGCGCGGTGGGGGCGGTGGGGTCGACGAGCATGGGTGCGGCGCCGGCGCCGATGATGCCCCACACGGCGAGCACCGACTCGAGCGAGCGTGGGTAGGCACACGCGACCGGATCGCCCGGGCGCACCCCGGCGAGCTGGAGGCGCGCGGCGAGAGCGTCGGAATAGTAGAGCAGTTCGGGATACGACAGTTCGCGGTCGCCGTCGACGATCGCGAGTTCCTCACCACCGGCGGCCGCACCCTGCGCGAGCCACTGCCGCAGCGACCGGGGTGCACCCGGGGTAGCGCCGACGGCGGGCAGATCGGCGTCGGCATGCAGGTCGATCTCCCCGACCCGCACAGCCGGATCCGCAACGGCGGCGCTCAGGATCGTGCGCAGACGCTCGGCGTAGGCGGCGACGGTGTCGGCGTCGTACAGGTCTGTGCTGTAGAAGAATTCGAGGTCGATGCCGTCCTGCTGTTCGGTGACGGTGACCTGCACGTCGACGTTGACGTGTTCGGTGTCGACAGGCGCGGCGGTGACGTTCAGGCCGGGCAGCGCGAAGGTGGAGGCGACGGGTCGTGCCTGCGACAGCGCGACCTGGAACAGCGGGTGCCGCGCTTCGCTGCGGGCGGGCTGCAGCTTCTCGACGAGCGTCTCGAAGGGTGCGTCCGGGTTGCTGTAGGCGGCGAGGTCGCGCCGGTGCACCTGCGCGAGCAGGTCGGTGAAGGTGGCGTCGGGGTCGACGTCGGTGCGCAGCACGAGGGTGCCGGCGAACATGCCGACGACGTCGTCGAGCTGCGGGTCGCCGCGACCGGAGACGGCGGTGCCGATGGGGATGTCGCGACCGGCACCGTGCCGTGCGAGCAGGGCCGCGAGCGCGGCGTGCAGCACCATGAACACCGTCGCGCGACCCTCACGGGCCAGCGTGTGCAGTCCGCGGACGAGGTCGGCATCGAGCGAGACAGTGTGGGCGGCACCGTGTCCGGTGGGCTGCGCGGGGCGCGGCCGGTCGCCGGGCAGGGTCACCTCGTCGGGCAGGTCGGCGAGTTCGTTCAGCCAGTACGGGATCTGCTCGTCGGCGACGCTGCGCTGCCACCGCGCGTAGTCGGTGTACTGGACGGGCAGTTCCGGCAGCTCGGGGGTCGCGCCGGTGAGGCGGGCGTCGTAGGCGACGGCGATGTCGCGCAGCAGCGGCGTGAGCGACCAGCCGTCGGCGGCGATGTGGTGCAGGACGACGAGCAGCACGTGCCGGTCGGGTGCCGTCCGGTACAGCCGCATGCGGGCCGGGGGTTCGACGGTGAGGTCGAATCCGGTGGTGGCGTAGTCGCGGACGAACTCGTCGAGGGCGTCCTCCGGCACGGCCACCGGGTCGAGGTCGGGGCGCGCGGTGGGCAGCACGGTGTACTCGTCGGCGGCCGGGTAGACGGTGCGCAGTGTGCGGTGCCGTTCGAGCACGTCGGCCACGGCGGCGGCGAGGGCGTCGACGTCGAGGTTCCCGTCGAGCCGCACCGCGAAGGGCAGGTTGTAGCTCGGGGACGCCGGGTCGAAGCGGTTGATGAACCACAGGCGTTGCTGCGCCGCCGACAACGGAGCCGGTGCGTGGGGGTCGGCGACGAGAGACGCACGGCGCGAGCGATTCTCACCGTGCTCGTCGGCGAAGGCGGCGAGCGCTGCGACGGTGCGGTTCTCGAAGACGTCGCGCACGGTGACGTCGGTGTCGAGCACATCCGACAGGCGACCGGCGAGGCGCGTGGCGAGCAGCGAGTTGCCGCCGAGGTGGAAGAAGTCGTCGGCGGCGCCGAGGGTGCCGGGGGCGATGCCGAGCAGTTCGGCGCACACGTCTGCGACGAGTTCCTCGACCGGTCCGTGCGGTGCCGCTCCCCCACCGGCGGTGACGTCGGGGGTGGGCAGTGCGGCGCGGTCGAGTTTGCCGTTGGCGGTGAGCGGCAGCGTGTCGAGGACCACGGCGGCCGACGGCACGAGGTAGTCGGGCAGGCTGCGGCGCAGGTCGCGTAGGGCCGCGGTGGCGTCGCCACCGACGAGATAGGCGACGAGCCGGTCGTCGCGCAGCAGTACGACGGCCTGGCGCACGCCTTCGCTGCGCAGCAGGGCGGCTTCGATCTCGCCGGGTTCGATGCGGTAGCCGCGCAGTTCGATCTGCTGGTCGGCGCGACCGAGATAGTGCAGCGCACCGCCGGTGTCGCGGCGGCCGAGGTCGCCGGTGCGGTAGCGGCGGGTGCCACCGGGAGCGGCGACGAAGCGCGTCGCGGTCTGGCCGGGGCGTCCGCGGTAGCCGCGCGCGAGTTGGTCTCCGCGCACGTACAGTTCGCCGATCGCGCCGGGCAGTGCGGGTCGCAGCGACGAGTCGAGCACGTCCACGGCGAGACCGGGCAGCGGCGTTCCGATGCCGGTCGCGGTGGCGTCGCCGAAGGTCACGTGCACGGTGGTCTCGGTGATGCCGAACATGTTGACCGCCCGCACATGCGGATGACGTTCGGCCCACGGACGCACGCGTGCGGAGTCGAGGGCTTCGCCGCCGAAGATCAGCAGCCGCAGGTCCTCGAGCGGCGCGTGGTCGGTGGCGGCGAGCTGGTAGAAGGCCGTGGGGGTCTGATTGAGCACGGTCACCCGGTTGCTCGTGAGCACATCCACGAAGGCCGCCGGATCGCGCACGGTGAGATGGTCGACCACCACGACAGAAGCGCCGGTGGCCAACGGTGCCCACATCTCCCACACGGAGAAGTCGAAGGCCGGCGAGTGGAACAGTGTCCACACGTCGTCGGCGCGCAGCCCGAATTCGTCGACGGTCGCGGCGAGCAGCGACAGCACGTTGCGGTGCGTCACCTGCACGCCCTTGGGGGTTCCGGTGGAACCGGACGTGTAGACGATGTAGGCGCCGAGATCCGCGACGAGCGGGAAGTCGAACAGGGCACCGTCGTCGAGGCGGCCGGCCACCTCCGGGTCGTCGAGTCGCACCGTCGGCACGCGAACATCGGTGAAGTCGCTGTCGGTGACCACCAGCGTGGGTTGCGCGTCGTCGAACAGGGCCTGCAGGCGCGTCGCGGGATGCGTGACGTCGACGGGCAGGTAGATGCCACCGGCGCGGGAGACGGCGAGGATCGCGACGACGAGGTCGGGGGTGCGCGGCAGTGCGACGGCAACGACGTCCTCGGCGGTCACGCCGTGTTCGCGGAGGAGTTTGGCGAGCGCGCCCGAGCGCGACCACAGCGCGCCGTAGCTGAGGGAGTACCCGTCCCCCACCACGGCGACGGCCGCAGGATCGTCGGCCACGCGTTGCGCGACCAGCTCGGGCAGCGACTCTGCCGGAAGTTGTTGCGCGACGCCGACGGGGGTGAGGTCGGCGTCGCCCAACTCGATACCGCCGACCGACACTGCCGGGTCGGCGGTAACGGCATCGAGGATACGCACGAACCACGACTGCCACTGCACAATCGTGTGCGAATCCACAAGTTCGTCCGCGTACGTAAGGATCGTCTCCAAACCGGCGGGCACACCGGTCTCGGAACGGCGTTCGCGGACGGTCAGTTCGAGGTCGACGCGGGCCGTGCCCACCGGGATCTCGCGGATCGTCCTGGAGCTGCCGGGCAACGTGAACTCGTCGAGCGAGAACGACTCGTACGCCAGGATGACCTGGAACAACGGGTGGTGCGCGTCGGTGCCGGCACCCACCGCGTCGACGATGCGATCGAACGGCACGTCGGCGTGGGCGAAGGCGTCGAGATCGGCGCGGCGGGTGTCGGCGAGCAGATCGGCGAAGGTGCGGCGCGGATGCACCCGCAACCGCAGCGGCACGGTGCCGACGAACATGCCCACCACATCGTCGACCGCGGCGTCGCTGCGTCCGGAGACCGGCGTGCCGATCGTGACGTCGTCGGTGGCAGCGAGCGCCGACAGCAGCGTCGCGAAGGCCGCGTGCATCACCATGAACGGCGTGACGTCGTGGGCGCGGGCGAGCTTGTCGATCGCGGCGTGCAGTTCGGCGGGGATCGTGAAACTCGCGCGACCCGCGGTACCGGCGGTCGCCGCGGTGCGGGGACGGTCGGTGGGCAACGCGAGCAGCGGCGACGCGTCGTCGAGGGTCTGCTTCCAGAAGGCGAGCTGCCGGGCCGCGAGGCTGTCGGGATCGTTCTCGTCGCCGAGCACGGCCCGGTGCCAGCGCGCATAGTCGCGGTAGGTGACCGCCAGTGCCGGCAGGTCCAACGACTCCCCGTCGCGATGGGCACGGTAGGCGGCGACGGCGTCACGGCCGAGCGGCAGCAGCGACAGGCCGTCGGCAGCGATGTGGTCGATCACCACGGCGAGCACGTAGCCGGAGTCCGTCCGGTACAGCCGGGTGCGGGTCGGTGGGTCGACGGTGAGATCGAAACGCGCGCGAGCGAATTCGGTCAGCTCCGCATCGAGGTCGGTGCCGGCGTCGACGGGTTCGAGGTCGAGCGTCACCGACGGCAGCACGCGCTGGCGCGGGCCGGACGGGCTGTCGGGGAAAACCGTGCGCAGCGACTCGTGGCGGGCCAGCACGGTGGCGGCGGCCGTGCGCACGGCGTCGAGATCCGTGTCGGCGTCGAGGTCGAGCGCGAAGGCGATGTGGTCGCCGCCGTCGATGCCGTCGGCCACGTCGAACCGATTGAGCAGCCACATGCGCTGCTGCGCCGGTGCGAGCGGCGCGTCGCTGTCGTCATCGACGTGCACGAGCGGCAGATGCTCGCCGGTGGGTTCCTCGGCGAGCAGGTTCGCGAGTTCGGCGACGGTGGGGTGCTCGAAGATGTCGCGCACACCCACCCGGCGACCCGCGACTCCCCGCAGACGCGCGGCGAGCTGGGTCGCGAGCAGCGAGTTGCCGCCGACGGCGAAGAAGTCGTCGGATCCGGCGACGCTCGGCAGGTCGAGCAGGTCGGCGACGACACCGGCGACGAGTTCTTCGGTGGCGCTGCGATATCCGTCGGTGCGGGTCGCGGTGACCTCCGGTTCGGGCAGCGCGGCGCGGTCGATCTTGCCGGTGCTGGTGAGCGGGAACGCGTCGAGCACGGTGACGGTCGCGGGCACCATGTGCCGGGGCAGACGCTCGGCGGCCCATTCGCGGATCTCGTGCGGGTCGAGGCGGCCGTTGCGGCTGTGCACGTAGGTGGCGAGGGTGTCGCCGCGCACCACGGTCACGGCGGTGCCGATGCCCGGGTGGGCCTGCAGGGTCGCGTCGATCTCGCCGAGTTCGATGCGGAAGCCGCGGATCTTGACCTGATGGTCGCTGCGGCCGACGAATTCGAGAGCGCGGTCGTCGTCGTGTCCCGTCCAGCGGACGAGATCGCCTGTGCGGTAGAGGCGTCCGGTGTCGAACGGGTTGGCGACGAACCGGTCGGCGGTGAGCGCGGGTGCGTCGAGATATCCGCGGGCGACGCCCTGTCCCCCGAGATACAGCTCGCCGGTCACACCCTCGGGCACGGGCCGCAGGCGTTCGCTGAGCACCACCGCGGTGACGCCGACGAGGCCGGTGCCGATGGTGAGCCGGTCGCCGGGTGCGAAGGGTTCGCTCGACGTGGCAAGCACCGTCGTCTCGGTGGGTCCGTAGACGTTGAGCAGGGTGCGGCCGGGTGCCCAGCGTTCGGCGGTCTCGACGGGCCATGCCTCGCCGCCGATCGCGATGGTGCGCAGGGCGTCGAGTCCGGTGGGGTCGAGTTGGGTGGGCACCGAGGGCGTCGAGAACCAGTGGGTGATGCCTTCGGTGCGAAGCAGTTCTACGAGTTCGTCGCCACCGAACAGGTCGGCGGGTGCGACCACCAGCGTGCCGCCGGAGGTGAGCGCCAGGACGTATTCGAGCACCGCACCGTCGAAGGCGGGGGTTGCGAAGTGCAGCACCCGTGCGTCGGTTGCGGTGTCCGAGATGGTGGGCAGGTCGAAGCGTTCGACGAACGACTGTGCGAGCGGGCCGAGTCCGCGGTGCGAGACCACCACGCCCTTGGGCCGGCCGGTGGAGCCGGAGGTGTAGACGACGTAGGCGGTGTTGTCGACATGTAGCGGCCGCACGCGATCGGCGTCGGTGATCGGGCGGGTGTCGCCCTCGACGGTGAACGCGATCGGTTCGATCCCGTCGGGCAGCGCGACGTCGCCGTCGACGATCGCGTACCGCGCGCCGGATGCGCCGAGCAGCTGGGCGATGCGCGCGGCGGGCTGGTTGGGGTCGACGGGCACGAAGGCCGCGCCACTCAGCGCGACGGCTGCGGCTGCGAGCACCGAGCGCGTCGACCGCGGGAGCACGACGGCCACGCGGTCTTCCGTCCCGATGCCCCGCTCGATCAGCGTCCACGCGAGGGGCCGTGCCGCCGTGCGGATCTCGGCGGCTTGTCCACCGGGTTCGGTCACGCAGGTCGGCGAGCGGTCGATGATCTCGGCGAAGGTTGCCTCCGGGCCGGGTTCGGCCGGCTCGACGGAGAGGGTGCCGAGGTCGAGGTCGCCGACGGGCAGCGACGGATGCTGCGCGACCTGCTCGAGCACTCCGCTCAGGCGGGTCACCCATCGGGCGATGGTGCCGTCGTCGAACAGTTTCGTGTCGTAGACGAGGCGGCCGGTGAGCGATCCGTCGCGCAGTTCGCGCAGAGAGATCTCGAGGTCGAATCGTGCCTGCGACGAGGCGATCTCCTGCGGTCGCACGGTGAGGCCGGGCAGTTCGAGATCGGGCACGTCCACGTTGTCGTAGGCGAGCATCACGTGGAAGGGCGAGAAACCGAGGGCGTCGACGACGTAGTCGAACGGCACGGTGGCGTGCGCGAAGGCGTCGAGGTCGGTGTCGCGGGCCTGCGCGAGCAGCGACGTGAACGGCTGTGCCGGGTCGACATTCGTTCGCAGCGTGACGGTGCCGACGAACATGCCGACGAGTGCGTCGAGGTCGGGGTGGTCGCGACCGGCCGTTCCGGTGCCGATGGCGATGTCGTGCCCGGAGGTCCAGGCGGCGAGCCACACCGCGACGGCGGCGTGCACGGCCATGAAGGTGGTGGCGTCGTGCGCGGCGGTGACGGACCGCAGTGCCGCGACCTGCTCGGCCGGCACCGTGAAGTCCACGGCCGCAGCGGGACCGAAGCCACCGTTGCGGGGACGGTCGGTGGGCAGCGGTGCCGCGTCGGCGAGGCCGTCGAGTGTGCGTGTCCAGTAGTCGATCTCGCGACCCGCGCGGGTGTCGGGCGCCGCCGGATCGCCGAGGCGATCGAGGTGCCATTGCGCGTAGTGCCGGTAGTGCAGCGGCAGCGGCGCCCACGAGGGCACCTCCCCGGTCGTGCGGGCGAGGTAGGCGGTGGCGACGTCGGCGGTGAGCGGCACGAACGACGCACCGTCGAGCGCGATGTGGTGGGCGACGACGGCGAGCACGTGCTTGTCGTCGGCGAGTCGCAGCAGGCGGATGCGGAACGGGATCTGCGCGGTGAGATCGAACGGTTCGGCCGCCCACTCGGTGATGAGCGCTTCGACGTCGCCCTCGACCGTTTCGGGTTCGAGTGCGAGACCGGCGACGGCACGCTCGAGCGGCAGTACGTCCTGCACCGGGCCGTCGAGTTCGAGGCGGAACAGCGTGCGGAGGGTTTCGTGCCGGTCGAGGACGTCCACCACCGCGGCCTGCAGAGCCGGCAGGTCGAGGGCGCCGTCGAGGTGCAGCGCGAACGGCAGGTGGTAGGCGGCCGGGTCGCCGTGTGCGCGGGCGAGCAGGAACAGTCGGCGCTGCGCGGGAGCGAGCGGCGACGGTCCGGTGTCGGGGGTGGCGACGGGTCGCGATTCCGATTCGGGTCGTTTCGCCGCGGCGGCCGCCAGTCGGGCGACGGTCGGGTGGGCGAACACGTCGCGCAGCTGCACGTCGCGGCCCAGCGCGGCACCGAGACGGGCAGCGAGTTGCGCGGCACCGAGCGAGTGACCGCCGAGCGCGAAGAAGTCGTCGTCGGCTCCGATGTCGTCGATGCCGGTGAGTTCGGCGAACAACTCGGCGACGATTTTCTCGGTCGGGCCGTTGGGCGGCCGCGATCCGACGGCCACGGCACGCTCGGGTGCGGGCAGCGCGCGCCGATCGACCTTGCCACCCGGAGTGAGCGGCAACGCCTCGAGCACGGTGATCGACGACGGACGCAGATAGGTGGGCAGCTCGTCGGCGAGGCGGACGGTGAGATCGGCGGGGTCGACGTCGCCCACGACGTAGGCGGCGATGTGCTCGCCGTGGACGGTCACGGTCGCGGCCTGCACCTCGTCGAAGGAGACGAGCGCGGCTTCGATCTCGCCGAGTTCGATGCGGTAGCCGCGAATCTTCACCTGCTGGTCGGCGCGGCCGAGGAATTCGAGGTGACCGTCGGTGGTCCAGCGGGCGCGGTCGCCCGTGCGGTACATGCGCCCACCGAACGGTGAGGCGACGAAGCGTTCGGCGGTGAGAGCCGGTGCGCCGAGGTAGCCGCGCGCGACGCCCGGGCCCCCGAGATACAGCTCGCCGATCACGCCGGCGGGCACCGGATGCAGGCGGGCGTCGAGGACGACGGCGGTGGTGCCGTCGATCGGCCGGCCGATCGGAACGCCCGCGCCGGGCTGCAGCGGGTCGCTGAGCGTCGCGAGAATCGTGGTCTCGGTGGGTCCGTAGGCGTTGAGCATGGTGCGGCCGGTGGACCAGCGATCGGCCACGGCCTGCGGCAGTGCTTCGCCACCGGCGTCGAGAACCTGCAGGTCAGGCAGGCCGTCGTCGGGGGTGACGGCGAGGATCGCCGGTGCGGTGATCGCATGGGTGACGGCTTCGCTGCGCAGCAGGGTTGTCAGCGCCGGTCCGCCGACGGCGTCGGGCGGGCAGATCACCAGGGTGGCGCCGGCGTCGAAGGCGAGGAGCAGTTCCTGCAGCGATGCGTCGAATGACGGCGACGCGAGGTGCAGCACGCGCGACGTCTCGTCGGCGCGGTAGCGATCGCGCAGCGTCGACACGAGCGCCGACACACCGCGATGGCCCACCGCGACGGCCTTCGGGGTGCCGGTGGAACCGGACGTGTGGATGACCCACGCCGTGTTGTCGACGTGCAGCGGCCGCAGACGATGGTCGGCGGTGAAGGTCTCGCCGGAACCGTCGGTGAGCGGCGCGATGCGGGTGACGTGCTCGGGCAGCGCCGGGTGATCGTGGGCGACGGCGATCCGCACGTCGCGCAGCACCTGCTCGAGGCGACGGGCGGGAAGTTCGGGGTCGAGCGGGGTGTAGGCGGCGCCGGTCTTGGCGACGGCCCACAGTGCGACCACCGAATCGATCGAACGGGGCAGCAGCACCGCAACGCGCTCTTCGGGTCCGGCACCGGCCGCGACCAGCGCATGAGCGAGTGTGTCGGAGCGAGCGTCGAGTTCGCGGTAGGTGATGCTGTCGTATCCGTCCACGACGGCGACGGTGTCGCTCGCGGCGTGGCGGGTGAGGGCGTCGGGCAGCAGTTCGGGCTCGGGCGCGGTGCGTCCGCGCGCGGGAGCCAGGCCGTCGAGTTCGGCCGGGTCGGCGAGGGCGAGATCGCCCACCGCGACGCCCGCGTTCTGCACGAACTCCTTCAGGAATCCGCGGAAACGGCTGTGCAGCGATGAGAGGTGCTCGTCGCTGTAGAGATTGGGGTTGGCCTCGAAGTCGACGCGCATCGTGCGGCCGGCGACGCCCGGGTAGACGTTGACGGCGAGATCGTCGATCGGACCGCTGGACTGGTGGTGGTACTCCCCCGTCACGTCACCGAACGCGATCTCGGGATGGAACATCATCAGATTGACGGTGGGGCCGAACGGGCTCGCCGCCTCGTCGCGGGAGCGGCCGAGGCTGCGCAGATCCGCAAGCATGTCTTCGTACCGGTACCGCTGGTGACGCAGGGTGCTGCTCAGTTCCACCTGCACGTCGCGGATGAGCTCGACGGGTGTGGTTGCCGGATCCACGCACAGGCGCAACGGCACGACGTTGGCGAGAACACCTGCGGAGCGACGCAGGGCGGCGGTGGTGCGGGCGGAGACGGGCAGGCTGAGCACGACGTCGACCACGCCCGTCGTCCGGGCGAGGAACGCGCCGAACGCAGCGAGGACGATCGGCACGTCGGTGGAGTTCGCGTCGTGGGCGAGCGCCGACACCGCAGCAGCTGTGTCGGCGTCGAGTTCGGAGTTCGCCCGCCGCGCCGGCACCCCGAGAGGCGCTTCGTGGTCGACGAACGACACGGATTCGGGCAGGTCGGCGAGGCGCTCGAGCCAGTGCTGGCGGTCGGTGTCCTGACGCTTCGAGCCCACATAGGCGGCCTCGACATCGAGAATGTCGGCAATCGGCATCGCCTTGAGCGGCGGCGCGTCGGAGCCCGAGACCCACGCTGAATACAACTCGGCGGCGCGGTTGAGCATGTTGACCGCGCCCTGACCGTCGAGCGCGATGTGATGGACGTAGCTCGACAGGAAATAGCGGTCGTCCGCGATGCGCAGCACCGTGGTGGCGATGAGCCGGTCGCTCAGCAGGTCGAGGGGCTTCGTGTACTGCTCGGTCATCCAGCGATGAGCTGCAGCTTCCGGGTCCTTCTCGGACCGCAGGTCCAGATAACGCGGCGCGTCCTCGATATCGGGGACGACCTTCTGAAACGGCTTGCCGTCCTGTTCGACGAGCACGAGAGTGCCCGACTCGACCTCGCGCGCAGCCTGATTGCAGGCGTCCCGAACCAGGTCCGCGTCGAGCTCGCCACGGAACTCCACGTATTGCGCCGTGGTGAACGGTATGTCGGGATTCAGTTGCTGCGCGAACCACAGGCCCCGCTGACTCGGGGACAGCGGAAGTAGATGCACCACGCTCCCCTCGTCCTCCCGACACAATTCAGGACACGGGAAGTGCAGAACCCTCCCCTGTCATGCGATCGTGGACGGAGCCTCCCAACTCCACTGTCACGATCACCGTGCAGAAGTTTACTTACAGTCACTGTTACCCACCACTTGAACGGTCGGCCAGATCGAATCGGGTTATCGTCTCGAGCGGAAACCACGAAGGGGGCACAAGCGGCGTGAACGATGTTACCGGTGAGTCAGTTTCGCCCGAACCGCGTCGACGGAAGGTGCGCAGGCGCCTGTCGGACGAGGAGATCGCAGCTCAGCGCAGGAAGCGCCGGCGCGTGCAGATCGGCTGCGGCGTAGGCGCACTCGTTGTCGTCGGATTCATCGGCTGGCTGGGTTACGAAGGCTTGCAGGCGAAGTCGAACCTGGAGAAGGCACAGGACTTCGCGACGCAGGCGAAAGACGCACTGCTCGCAGGCGATACCGACAGGGCCCGCGTCGTCGCGGGCGACGCCGATCGCTACGCGCAGGATGCCCAGGGTTCGGTCGACTCGGTGCCGTGGCGTGTCGCCGGTGCCGTTCCATTCTTGGGGAGCCCGTTCGATTCCACTCGCCAGATGACCACCATTGTGAGCGGTCTCACAGAGCAAGTTCTCCTCCCCGCGGTCGATGCAGGTAGTGCCGTGTCCCCCGATCAGTTGATTTTGGACGGTGCACGAATCAATCTTGCTGCTCTCCGCGATGCCGCGCCCGTCCTCGAGACGACCTCTGCGGCGATCAGCGACCTCGACGAGCAGGCCCAGAACGTCGACAGCACGTGGTTGGGACTGCTCGATGACGCGCGGGTCGATCTGCAGGAGCAGGTGTCCGAGTTGTCCGGCCTATTGAACAACACCTCGCTCGCGGCACAAATCGCGCCGGCGATGCTTGGGGCAGACGGCCCACGTAGCTACTTCATCGGGTTCCAGACAAACGCAGAGGCACGTGGCACAGGCGGCCTTCTTGGCGGATTCGGGATCGTGCGTGCATCAGATGGCGATATTCGAATCGATGACTTGGGACAGAACCGAGAATTCGACTTTCTCGGCCGGAGCTATGAACCACTTGACTTAGGCCCTGATTTTTCCGCCCAGTATGGAGAAAGCGGCGCCACCACTCGCGCAGTGAACAGCAATGTAAGCTCACACTTTCCGTACGCTGCTCAAATTTGGCAATCCCTTTGGCAACAAGAGTCCGGCGAGCGCGTCGATGGCGCAATCGCCACCGATCCAGTAGCACTGAGTTATGTACTACGTGCATTAGGTCCGATCGTAATGCCTGACGGCGAGTACATCGATGCTGGTAACGTCGTCGAACTTACAGAATCTACTGCGTATATGAGATTCGCGAATGACAACGATGCCCGTAAGCAGTATCTACAAACCGTGGCCGCAAAAGTTGTTGAAAAAATGACATCAGGCATTTCAAATCCGACCGAGTTATTAAATGCCATTGGGCGTGCAGCCTCTGAGCGACGAATCGCCCTCTGGAGTGCCGACCCTGCTGTGCAAAACGAACTCGAAAAAACCCCACTCGGCCATGTCATTCCAACAGATGATGCCCCGTACGCGGGAATTGTCGTGAACAACCTGGGCGGAAACAAACTCGATTACTACCTAAGAAGGGAAATCAATTACACCGCCTCCCATTGTGACGAAGAATACCGAGACTCCACGATCACAGTACGTCTTACGAATGCAATTCCTCAAGAAGACTTCACGGAGTATGTAGCCGGGATGTTTGACAATCCCGTAAAAGCCCCTAAAGGTACCAATTTGACAGACCTCGCACTGGTCGCCACAAAAAACGCCAAGCTCCGCACGGTGACAATCGACGGCAAGCCCGGATTCGCTTTCATTGGAAATGAACTAGGTCACCCTGTGTTCCGGATACAAACTCCGATTGCGCCGGGCGAAACCGTCGAAGTTGCCTTCGATCTGGAAGAACCTACTAGTTCCGGCGCTCCGCGCGTACCTATCCAACCTTTAATTGATACACCACGCGTAAACATTGATGTTCCAGTCTGTGATTAATGAGCGCCCATCGTCCGCTCCGAAACATCAATTAAGAGTCCCTCTTGCGCTAAGTGCAAAGCCCAGTCGGACAGTGATTTCAGAAAACTAAAGCAACACCCCTAGATGAGGGGTCGCATTCGTAGCGGAGAGGAGCGACCAGGAGGCTCGGGCAGCGTATCGAGCGCTGGCGCTCGCAGGATCGGCGTTAGACTCAGCGACATTCGCGGGGCGGGAATGACCGTGAGTCCGCAGGCAAAACCCGCCGACACAAGAACTTCGAACACTGCGTCGTCGAGGATGTCGAAGCCGAGCCGGTCGTAGACGGAAGCGAGCACGTCGTAGAGCAACCGGGCACTGGTGCGCACGGTCCGGCCCGGCGAGTTCGCCGCCCGTGCCGGTGGTCGCGCCGGGCAGTTGACCGGTTCGCCAGTCGGCCACGTCGGCGATCTGCTCGACGGGCGTCGGCACATCCAGGTCCAGCGTGCCTTGATCGCCGTGCAGGAACTGTCGGGCTCGTTCGAGCAGAATGCCCAGCTCGACCTCGGTGTGCGCGGACCCGACATGAGCGAGGATCCCGTGCCGGCCCCGATGTTTGCGCACGACCTGCACCGCGACCGCTCCGGATGCGGTGCGCACCTTCCCCACGAATGCCACCGCCCGAACTTACCTGCTTAGTGTCCCGATCCGCTCCACCGCAGTCGTGACACTGTAGCTCACAGCGCCGCCACGTCACCTACCCGTCAGTAATGTCCAAACTCGGGCGATTGGCGAGATCGCACCAACCCGGCGACCTGGTCGTAGGACGGGACAACGCACGATTGTCACCATCGCCAACCGCCCGCTCGATCCCCGCTGTTTGGAAGCTTCCCGACCCTCGCCACAGCACCACCGTCATCGGCATGCACACATGCAAGATGGACTCATATGCATAGATCACAGATATGACTGGGATGCGGGGTTATTCCACAATCCACATTCACCTCTGAACCGGCACCACAAGAACATCACCGGTTCAATCCGGGATCCCTATTCCAACGGCGCGAACTTCGAGGGGTCAGCAACGCCGACCTCACCGAACCAGCCCCTCGACATTCGTCCTCGGCAAATCCGCGGACGGGAACCGTCTACACACTGCACCAAACTGATCGCGGGTGTGGCAGCGCCTCCCCTGAAACCGCACAGCTAAGTCCACTGCCAGACGCAACACCGTTCAGCGTCGGCCTACGGGCGTCCAACCCCTCTGTAGGCCCAACCCGCGTTCCGCCACGTTTGAGGATCCAGACAATTCCGCCCGTCGATGATTCGCTTGCGACGAACCACATCGTCCAAATCGGCAGGAAGCATCTTGCGAAATTCATCCCACTCAGTCAAAACAAGCACCGCATCCGCACCCTCGCAAGCTTCAATCGCTGATTCTGCATATCCCAAGGTCGGAAAAAGTGCACGAGAATTCTTCATAGCTTTAGGATCGTAGACGGTCACCGCGGCACCTTGGAGTTGCATCTGCCCCGCAATATTGAGGGCCGGCGAGTCGCGCACATCGTCTGACTCCGGTTTGAATGCAGCACCAAGCACTCCTACTCTTCCTCCTAGTAACGATCCCCCGCAAAATTCCTTTGCAGACTCCACCATCGCGACACGCCGCCGCATGTTGATCGCATCAACCTCCCGCAGGAACGTTAATGCTTGATCGGCCCCCAACTCCCCTGCCCTTGCCATAAATGCCCGAATATCTTTAGGCAAGCACCCTCCGCCGAACCCAATCCCAGCATTAAGAAACCGGCGACCGATCCGTGCATCAAAACCTATCGCATCCGCGAGGACCGAAACATCCGCCCCCGACGCCTCACAGACTTCGGCGATCGCATTAATAAATGAAATCTTCGTGGCAAGGAACGCGTTTGCCGATACCTTCACCAACTCCGCAGTTGCCAAATCTGTAACGAGGAACGGAAGACCATCCTTCAAAATGGGAGCATATACCTCCCTGGCAACCTTTTCGGCCTGACCCGAACGATTGCGGTCCACGCCCAGAACGATTCGATCAGGCCGCAACGTATCTTGCACCGCGAATCCTTCACGCAGGAACTCTGGGTTCCAAGCTATCTCCAAAGCCTCACCTGCCGGCGACAACTCACGCGCGCGCTGGCCGAGTCGGGACGCGGTACCTACAGGAACTGTCGACTTTCCAAAAATGGTCGCCGGTCTCGTGATTAAGGGCGCAATCGTCTCAATTACCGAATCTACATAACGGAGATCTGCAGCATACTCGCCCTTCTTCTGAGGCGTACCCACACCTATAAAGTGCACATCCCCAAACTCCGCTGCCTCGGCGTACGAATCCGTAAACGACAATCGCCCCGATTCGATATTTCGCTGAAGAATCTCCTCAAGACCCGGCTCATAAAATGGAACCGAACCGGACGCCAAACGTTCAAGCTTCTTCACATCAGTGTCTACACCAAGAACCTGATGCCCCAGCTCGGCCATACACGCCGCATGAGTGGCCCCAAGGTAGCCGGTGCCGATGACAGTAACTTTCACGTCATACTCCTTGAAAATCGTAGGTTCTGAAGCTACTGAACCCGTTTAGAACTGCACGGATTCTGGGACATTGAGCCGAAAACGGAATTAAAATTCTTGATACGAACTTCAATATATACCGCCAATCAAATACCACGAGAGCAACGCCAACACAAAAGAACCTAGGCACGGCAAGCCCCACACGAGGCAATGACGAACTTCAATCTCTTCGCGAGCAACGACGGCGAGAAAAATAGCGCTGAGTACGTCCCGCAACACCAGGCAGACAATGCCGAAATATATATTCCATGCAATAACCGCCGCTACACCCAAACCCGCGATTATCTCGAACCATTGAATCTTGTAGGCTTTTCGCGTCTGGCCTGTATGATTCAAATATGCATTCATGCTCCAGGTATACGCGCACGCAAAAGATGAGGCGACTATCATCGGCGCTATCGCCACCGATGTTCTCCACACTTCGCCCAAGAATAGCTTATAGAGAATAGCGGTAGCTACAAGCGAAATCCCCGAAATGAAACCGGCAATCACTATCAGCAGAAAAAGTTGGGACCGGAAGAGCGAATTGGTACGTGAGCCGGATGAAAGGTTGCCCTGGGCTAATCTGGAACGGAACAAATTCATTGATCCGTTTGCAGCGCCATCGAATCCGGCGCGCGCGAAAGCATACCCGATTGTGTAAACCCCCAGCGCCCCAGGACCCGCGATAATCGACAGAGCCAGCCGGTCACCTTGCCCCCGAAGCCAGCCGAATAGGCTGAGCAGTGCCGTTGATCGGAAATCGCTGAAAAACGAGACATCTTGGGTCCCACCAACGACAGCAGCCGTTTTCGGCGTACCAGGTCTGATCAGCAACCAGAAAACGACCTCGCACGCGAAGGCTTGCACAGGTACCGCAGCAACCGGCACCCCGATCACTACGAACCCTGCCGCCGCGATAAACGATACAAACGTCGCGCCCATACGAGAAATCGCGATACGCCGCCAATCCCCATCTCGCTGGCATTCCATTAAACGACGAAGCGATTTCGACGTGACCAATGGCACTAGGGCGAATATCAGGAGGGTAACCCGTCCCGCCTCCTCGCTCATGCTCTCACCCAGAATAAGCGCAGTCGCGATTATAAGCAGCAGAAGGCTCCCTAGGAAGCCACCAGTCGTCGACGCCCTTTTAATGAACTCTGTACCCCCCGAGCCTGCCTGCAGCGTTCGAAACGCAATTTGCCGTAAGGGAGCCTCAACGCAAGCTTGATAAAGAGTAAGAACCAACGTCAAGATCGCGATCACGCCTACAACCGTGGGAGATGTCAGGCCGGCGAGCGTCATCAGGACAACCGCCGATCCTCCACGCTGGACAAGGGTATCCCCAACCGCCCATACAAACGCCGGCACTCGTACCCTGGCCCCTACCGTCGTCATCGCTTGAGGGTTCAATTCGACTTGGAGAGAGGCGTAGACGCAGAAACGAATTGCAGGGCAGGAACTCGGGAATGGGCGGGTATCTGCACTCCACCGACCACTACGCAACCCGCGAACAGACGACTGTCGTCACCCAGCATCGGATAGCCGCCGGCACCGTCTCGTCCTAGCGTCACATTCTGAAAGAGCCAAACGCGAGCACCCACACGAACGCCAGCTCCCACTACGATCCCTAATGGATGCGGCAAATATATCGGACCCGAAAATTTAGCTCCAGATGCCACGTCACAGCTATGTAGGCAAATCAAAAGGGAACGAACTACCAAGTACTTCAGTCCCGTAGATGCCGCAGCAACCCGGAAGAGGTATGCCGCTCTCAAAGATGGATTTAGCAAACTTTTGAGACGCCAAAATCGAACAATCCGCTTTCCAGACAGCGAATAGTAATATTCAGCATCCGCGCGATGAGCGCTCGTCATTACTTGTTCTCACTGCCATGCAAGGAGACCGAATGCCGCCACATTTTGTCGAGTCCGGATTCGATATCAACTAGAGGTTTCCATCCAAGATGGGTCGATGCCAGGGACGAATCACCACCAGTCCTTACAACATCGCCTGCAACCGCGCCTACGCGTTCATAGCTAAGCTCTCCATCGGAAAGTCTGTAAACGATATCGAGAACCTCATTAACACTGATATTTGATCCGCCCGAAACGTTACAAACGAAACCGGGCATAACCCCTGAAAACGCCGCAGCAAGATTGGCTTCTACTACGTCGTCGACGTATGTGAAATCGCGCACCTGTTCACCTGTTCCGAAGATGCGAAGTTGTTCTCCAAGCAGAGCACTCCTCATAATTCTCTGAAAGAGCATATCGGGACGTTGACCAGGTCCGTAAACAGTGAAATACCTCAACGATACCGTCGGTACTCCAAAATTTGCCGCATAGAGTGAGCACAAATGTTCCGCCGCGAGTTTCGTAACGCCGTACGGACTCACCGGCCTAGGCAACATATCCTCGCGCGTCGGATACACCGGAGAATTACCATAGACCGACGAAGAGGAGGCATAAACAAATTTTTGTAGCGTGGGATGTTCGCGACTCCCTTCAAGGAGCCGTTGAGTCGCAATAACGTTTCGGTCCGTATAAACAGAGAAGTTCTCTCCCCAAGAAGCTCGCACGCCTGGTTGACCCGCCTGATGGAAAACATAATCCACGCCATCCAGCAAGCTTGCGATGTCTGTAGACACGAGATCTTCTTCGATCAACTGGAACTTCGAATGATCGATTCCGAGCAAATTCAAGCGCTTGAGCGAAGGATCATAATAGTCCGTGAACGAGTCGACGCCAACCACCGAAGCAATATCACTACGCATGATCAATTTCTTCACGAGCGAACTGCCGACGAATCCCGCTGCGCCCGTAACTAGTACTTTCACTCTGGCACTCCTAACACCTGAGATTACAACCCCGGAACAGGGATCGAGACAATGGATTTCAACTCGGACTGCAACGTGCCTTCTTCAGAATCCGACAAGGGCACTACGCGTCTGTCAGCCGAGGCACCCTTTTCCCTAGTTATCAGTGGCAATTTTGACATCAACTCACCGCCGTATACACGTAAAATCCGCAGCGCTGTATCCGATCGCGTGCTATATACCGGACCATAGTCTCTGAGAAGCTGGCGGTTATATAGACCCGAAACCCTCCGCTTCGTTCCGGAGATCGTTGTGTCTATCCGATAATAGATATCGACACTGTCAAGTTTCTCGATCGCCGTCTGGCCGGCCGTTCGGAGCCAGAGTTCTTTATCCTGCGCGCGTGCATAGTCCGTGTTATACGGGTTTCGGAGAAACCACTCGGTCTTACCAGATACTGTCGGATGCGCGATGCAGTTGCTTTCTAGAAATCCCTTTGGATCGGAAGGAATCGGGCGTTCCTTCAATAGGCCAAGCACCTGCGATTCCTGATCAATCGCGTAGGAGTGACTACACACTAGGTCAGGTGGGTCTTGGGCAGTTAGTCGAGTCATTTGATTGTGTAGGCGCATCGGTCGCATTATATCGTCTGCGTCCATTCTGACGAGATACTCAGTCTCGGCGAGATGTGCCACCTGATTTAGGGTTGCGGCGAGGCCTCGTCGTGATTTTGACCTATGGACGCTCACTCTTGCGTCGGCAATTTGTGTGGCTCGCAAAACGTCTTCGTCTGACGCTCCGTCACCAAACAGTAGCAATGCCCAGTCATCTAGCGACTGAGCGAAAACGGAGCGAATAGCTCGATCCAGATACTGGTCAAATTTAGTAAACGGAATGGCGACAGTAACTGCGGGGCTCATATAAGTCATTTCCCATTCACTGATATTACGGTAGGCACGCTCGGTCTTACTACGCTATCCTCCGGGATGTCACCAGTTACTACGCAGCCTGGTCCAATCTTTGATCTCGCGCCAATGTTGATATCCCCGACCGCGATTGCGTGCGCACCGAACTCAACACTGTTCCCAATCACTGGACAGCCGCCGCCCGGTTTTTTGTGCCCTATCGTGACACCGTGTCTAAGGATCACGTCCTCACCCAACCGGGCTTCGTTGTTTACAACGACGCCGAACCCGTGAAATAGTGACAATCCCGGTCCGATTCTGGTTTTTGGGCGTATCTCCAGCCCAAAAACTAATTCCGTGACTATTCGATATATGAGGACGAGCGGATACGAAGTTACCCGCGGCGACTGAATTGATCGCATTAGGAATTGCGTCAGGCGGAAGAGGAAGAGAACGATACGTGCTCGAAAATCGTTCGGGTTGGCGGCCCAATCCTGCTTGATGGCATGCTTAGTGAATCGCCATGTCACGTTGCCTTCGTAGTAAGCGTTTACGTCAGCCGAAACGCCGCTGAGCGAACGTATCGGATCGACTTGGAAACTACGCATGATGCTCCTCGATAGCTCGACGTGACCGTTACGAACGTTCGCTTGCGGTGACTGAGGCATATACATCTGCCAGCGTCGCCGCCGCTTGCGCCCAGGTGTTCGTGTATTCGGGCTGGGTCCACATCTGCGGCACACCTTCATCGGCACTGGCATGATCCTTAGCTGCGGCCACCAGTGATTCAAGGTCGGTCAGACCAAAGACGCGCGTCGACCGAGGCATGTGTTCGAATGAGCTTCCCGTAAGAGTGCAAAATACCGTACAGCCCGCCGACGCCGCCTCTATGTCAACCAGACTTTGTACCTCGACCCAGGACGCATTAATCAGAACACGACTACGCAGCATCAGGTTGTAGACCTCAGAGTGAGGCTGGTGTCCACGCCATTCCAAACTCGAACTCGAATCAACAAGGTGCTTGAATTCTGCACAATATCCGGGTGTCGCAGCATTCTCACCGCCGACAAATACGCACCGGATTCCAGCGGCGTTTGCGATTCGGGCAACTTCCAGTTGCCTTTTTCGAGGTTCGATCCGGCCGGCGATTAGGATCGGAATATCGCGCGTACTCCAGGCAGGCAAGGAGCCTGTTCCGCTCGCAGCGGGAATTCCGTTCGGAACAAGTATCCCATTTCGACCGTTCCAACCGGTATCGCAAATCAAGTTCTGACGCTCGATTGAGGATAAAAGTGTTACAGCATGGGCGTCATTAAGAGCTTTCCCGACAAGTTTCCATACCGACCGATAATCTTGGATATTTCGAAGCAAGTTATGGGCGACGGCAGCGCGGTTAAGGTGACCAGACTTAACATTCCTGACGGTAGTCGCGATGAGCTCGCGCCCTGCTTCGTCAAGCACGCGACCGACTAAAGTCCGAATGCCTTGGTTTGTCTCGGATTTCCGCATAGCCCTTGTATCACGGAGACTGTGGTGAATCGGTGAGACGATTACCGGATGGTGCTGCGCCTGAGCTTGGCGAAATGCGTCAAGCATTTCGAATGGTCGGGCTGTGTTGACAAGATGCACAATAGCGCCTTGTCGGAGATCCAGGCGTGGTCGCATCGGTACCGCGACGCAGTCGATCCCAAGTGCCGTTAGCTCGTTGATGTAGTTTTCGACCTGGTGGCTGTCACCGCCGTATTTTTCGTCCATATCGGAACGAAGTACAAAGTCGATTTTCATTTCGATCAGTCCCCTCAGCGCCAGATCCGGACAGGGAACTGAGCGTAGAAGCGCACCGCTGACCGTATGTGTTCTTTCGTGGCTCGGCCAAGTAGTCTCTTCGACGCACGGTGCCATCCGTGCATCACTTGGATGTGCTCATGAAGTACAACAGGTACGTTTTTTTTCGTTGCGAGAGCACACAACGCGACATCTTCATAGTAGAGGAAGTACTCCTCCGGCCACCGAATACCCGACTCGAACGTCTGTCTTGTCATGGCGACGAATGCACCGGTCACCCAATCGGGGTCCCCTTCTGGCCACTGGTATGATCTTGTTCTCTTGGATTTTGGTAGGAATCGGCTAGAGAAGATCCTAGGTAGAGTTGGCCAGGCTCGACCGTTGGCCTGGGGAGATCCGTCCTCCGAAATTAACCGTGGTGCTGCGACTGCCGGCTGCACTTCGAGTTCGGCTTGAAGTTTCTCCAGTATGTGGGGTTCCAACGTTATATCGGGGTTGCAGAACGCAATGTAAGGAGCCGAACCGTGCGTCGCACCAAGATTGTTGGCCTTGGACAATCCGACATTTTCGGAGGCAATGGCGGTGTTTGCTACGGATCTTGCTAGAGTTAGCGTCGCGTCCTGGGAACCGTTGTCAACTACAATAAGGTTGATCCACGCAGGAAAGTTTCGCGAAGTCCAGTTCGATTTAATGTCGCTCGCGTGGTTGTATGTAACAACGACTATGTCCCACAACGTTTCCTCGCTATTAGCGTTTAGCATGTCAATTCCTCACACTTGTCTCAAACTTCACGTTGTGATCGCTAGCGTTGTTGTGCCGTTTGATACCAGCTACATTCACGCCATCAGCGGTTTTGGACGATTTCTGAGACATGTACACCCAAGCTACGATGATTGGGAGACCTGAAAAGAGTCCGTAATTGAAGATCGCACCGGATTGGGCTGGCACTGTCGATAGCACAAGGAGCGTGCCCCAGTATCCATAGATAAGCCGCTCAAGTTCAGTATCAGCAGCGCGAAATTTGTCATCTGCCGCATTTGCCAAGCGGCCGAGTACGTAATGCAGAACGATCACGCCGAGTATGCCAAAGTTTAGATACAACTCGCCAGCTAGTCCAGGCAGTATGTATTTCTGGCTTGGATCGCCAAGTATTTCTTGTCCGGTAATTTCCATTGATGACCTCAGTTGAGGAAAGAGGTCGACGCCGATGAGAGTTAGGATCCCGTTCGGAACGGACATAACTCCGCTGAGGACGGTTTCGCCGAACATGTAACCATTTGTCTTTACGTTTTCGGCGGCGAAACCCAACATCGAAAATCGTCCCCACTGCCAATCAAGCACGGCGGGGATTGAGAACGCTTCGCTTGATCGGTAGCCCTCAGCGCGCGTACGGGAGATCGACACCATTGTTATGACCGCGGCCGCCACTAACGTAGTCAGGGCGAACTTAGCGTAGCGTCGTATTTGAGGCAGTAGTGCGAGGACTATAGGAAGGCCAAGAACGGCGATAATCGATCGTCCACCGGTCCAGTCTAATGACCATGCGATCAACGCGACAGCGACGAGGACGGTAGCAACTTTTGCTTTTGGAATATTTTGGAATGCCCCGAGAGCGAGCCATATCGCAAGAAAAGCAACTCCCCATGCGAACCAGTGCGAAAGGAACGCGTAACGCGCCATTCCGCCGTCCACTTGGACAATTCTCGAAGAGCCAGTTTCTTCAGCGAAAGCCTTCATGGCCAGGACGGAGACCGCTGAAATAGGAATTAGTACGATTGCGGCTCGTGAACAGAAGCGCAGCTGGCGCTGATCCAATCCCGGGTCAGGCTTGCGGCTACCAGTCAATTTGCCGATTGCTGCACTTTCTTCCGGGAGTCGCCGGCTCGCAACAAGACATGAGACAATCGTAATTGCGATTGTTGCTAGTAGCGCTTCGAGCGATCCGCTCGAGTAGTCTCCATTTGACGCGTCATGTAGATCATAGAAGCCGCGACTTTCTGACATCCCCGTCACATGCACGATGCCGGAGACAGGGACCACCACAGCAGTCATTGTCAGTAGAGCTACGCGGAAACTGAGGAGTCGACCCGTCCTTCCCTTGATCGCGAGGATGGTGCCGACGATCAGAACGAGACATCCAGTGAGGGTTAATACCGATATAGCTTGTGCCAAGCTACTCAAATGGGGGTCCCCTTTGACTCTTCAGTCGAGCTTCCGACTCGTGATTGGAATGCAATTGATGGCAATCTCATATAGAATGGATTTCCACTTCTAAGGTCGTCGCGGTACGCATTTTGGTCCTGTTTATGTCGTCCGCACTGTGCTGTGCACAGTGCGGACGACACCTTGCTATGACCGTTGCATAACGCGTTCGACCCTGGACGCGATCCACCCTTGCTGTGGCCTAGGGCGTCGGAACTCCTGGACATCAATGAGGGGGCGATGCTGTGCAGTTCGTGCTTGGGCTAGGCAGTCAGTGCGCCCAACTACACGCGACGGAGTGGCGTGTACGTGCACGTCACCCTTACAGGGTTCCGAATCAGACTGCAGAGGGCGTGAGCATGGCGAATTAGCGAAGCGAGATGGCAGCTGTCGAATGCGGATAAGGACAGTCATGTCCCGTAGGTCTGTCGTCATGTGAGATTCCTCCCCGAATCTACTGGCACCCCAGTTCACGTTCGCAGGGACCTCCCGAGCCTCAACGACGCTTCCTCCCCAGGAGCGCGATGCGGAGCGACTCTGGAACGGACACCCTCGTAGAGTCATATGTTCAAGCATTCTGCGCCCGATCGCATCCCGACTGGGGTGGTCCATATAGCTTTCATGAGTTCGCATTCGGCATGAGTGTGCTTGCTGCCTTGCGGTCGTGTCGACAATCCGCAGGTCAGAGGGGTTCAGCGACGAGCGCTCGGCGCCGGAAGGAGCGTCAAGCACCACGCGACAAGTTGCGAGAACGTGCTTAATCTCACACTTCCTGGCGACTCAAGTCCGACTCCGAAGCCGCGGTATGACCTGGGTAGTTTCGCCCCTGTGGCAAACTCGCGACTATTCGCGCCACGTAGGTAAGTTGCCGGCCTTTTGTGCTTCGCCAAGCGTCAAGGCCGCCTGATCCTTGGCGGACAACTCGTACTCGAGCGGGCGACCGTCGGCACCCGTTGCGGGCCAGTCGATCCCGATCTCCGGATCGAGGGGGTGTACCTCGTGCTCCCGGTCGGGGTTGTAGCCCGTCGAGCACAGGTAGACGACGGTCGAGTTGTCCTCGAGTGCAAGGAAACCGTGGCCGAGGCCCTCGGACAGGAAGATCGCGCGTCGGTCCTTCGTGTCGAGCAGCACCGAATCCCACTGCCCGAAGGTCGGCGACCCCACCCGCAGATCGACGACGACGTCGAGCACCGACCCCGACACGCACGTGACATACTTCGCCTGTCCGGGAGGGACATCGGCGTAGTGGATGCCGCGCAGCACCCCGGCGGCGGAGACCGAGCAGTTCGCCTGCGCCAACTCCAGGGGACGGCCGGCGGCGTCGGTGAAACTCTCCTGCTTGAACCATTCGAGGAACACGCCCCGGTCGTCGCCGAACTGTTTCGGCGTGACCTCCCACGCCCCGGCGATGGTCAGTTCCCGGTACTGCAACCTAGCGGTCCTTTCCTCGTTCGAGCAGATCCAGCAGGTAGCTGCCGTAGCCCGACTTCACCAGCGGCTCGGCCGCGGCGCGCAGTTGCTCGTCGTCGATGAACCCGAGACGCCACGCAACCTCCTCGGGTGCGCCGATCTTCAGGCCCTGACGTTGTTCGATGGTGCGCACGTAGTTCGACGCGTCGAGCAGCGAGTCGAAGGTGCCGGTGTCGAGCCAGGCGGTGCCGCGCGGCAATACCTCGACCTGCAGTTTCCCCGCTTCGAGATAGGTGCGGTTGACGTCGGTGATCTCCAGCTCGCCGCGCGCCGACGGCTTCAGCGAGCGGGCGATCTCGACGACGTCGTTGTCGTAGAAGTACAACCCCGGCACCGCGAAGTTCGACTTCGGGTCGTCGGGTTTCTCCTCGAGCGACAGGGCGCGACCGGTGGAGTCGAACTCGATCACCCCGTAGGCCGACGGGTCGGACACCCGGTATGCGAACACCGCGCCACCGTCGATGTGGGCGAAGCGCTTGAGCTGCGTGCCGAGGCCGGGACCGTAGAAGATGTTGTCGCCGAGGATCAATGCGACCGGCTCGGTTCCGATGTGGTCGGCGCCGAGCACGAAGGCCTCAGCCAGGCCATTTGGTTGTTCTTGAACTGCGTAGCTGATGTGGATACCGAATCGTGCGCCGTCACCCAATAATCGGTGGAATTGGTCGGCATCGTGCGGCGTCGTTATTACCAGTACATCCTCGATCCCCGCTGCAATGAGAGTGGATAAGGGATAGTAGATCATCGGCTTGTCGTAGACGGGCACGAGCTGCTTGCTCACGCCCTGGGTGATCGGATGCAGACGTGATCCTGTCCCACCCGCGAGGATGATTCCGCGCATTTTCAGCCCTTCCCCCTGGTCCCTTACCAGGAAAGTTCTCTTGTGTATCGGTATTGTTCAATTTCATGAAATTGCTCGTCACCGGTGGTGCCGGTTTCATCGGCGCGAACTTCGTCCATCAGACCGTGGCGGAACGACCCGACACTCAGGTCACCGTGCTCGACAAGCTCACTTACGCCGGCAACCGCGCCTCCCTCGGCCCGGTCGCCGACACGATCACCTTCGTCCAGGGCGATGTCGCCGACGCCGACCTCGTCGACCGGCTCGTCGCCGACACCGATCTGGTGGTGCACTTCGCCGCCGAATCCCACAACGACAACTCGCTGGCGAACCCCGCACCGTTCGTACAGACCAATCTCGTGGGCACCTTCACCCTGCTCGAGGCCGTCCGCAAGTACGACGTGCGCTATCACCACATCTCCACCGACGAGGTGTACGGCGACCTCGCCCTCGACGACCCCGCCCGCTTCACCGAGGCCACCGCCTACAACCCGTCGAGCCCCTACTCGTCGACCAAGGCCGGTTCGGATCTGCTGGTACGCGCCTGGGTGCGCTCGTTCGGCGTCCGCGCGACCATCTCCAACTGCTCGAACAACTACGGTCCGTATCAGCACGTGGAGAAGTTCATCCCCCGCCAGATCACCAACGTGCTCACCGGCGTGCGCCCCAAGCTCTACGGCACCGGCACCAACGTGCGCGACTGGATCCACGTCGACGACCACAACAGCGCCGTGTGGACGATCATCGAACACGGACAGCTCGGGGAGACCTATCTGATCGGAGCGGACGGGGAGACCGACAACCGCACCGTCGTCGAAACCGTCCTCGAGCTGTGCGGCAAGGACCGCAGCGAGTTCGATTTCGTCACCGACCGCCCCGGCCACGACCTGCGCTACGCCATCGACGCGACCCGCCTGCGCACCGAACTGGGCTGGCAGCCCCGCTACCGCGACTTCCGTGAAGGCCTGGCCGCGACCATCGACTGGTACCGCGCCAACGAGCAGTGGTGGACGCCACACAAGCAGGAAACCGAAGCAACGTACGCAATCCGAGAGCGCCGGTTTCCGTAGCACTACCTGCCTAGCAGCCTGTTGCTGCTCGCTGCCAATAGTCCTACCTCGTGCCGACATTGGCGGCGAGCAGCTCCGTACAGACGGTCGCATTTTGCTTGAGTTCGACTTCTTCCGCGAGGTAGACGGGACAGTCCGGATCGGCTTGGTGGCGGCGCTGCAATTCCCTCGGGCAATGGGAATTTGTTGATGACGACGCGCACAAGCGATCAGCCGGTCAGTGCACACTTTCATGTCAGTAGGCGCCATCGCTGGTCAGCACTGCCTTGACGGTCTTGCCGATGATCAACACATCCGAGACCATCGACCAGTTCTCCACATATGACAGATCCAGCCGCGCCGACTCGTCCCACGACAGATCCGACCGGCCCGACACCTGGCACGACTCGGTCACGACCGGCCGCACCAACAAGTGCTGCCACGTTCGACGACGAGCCGAACCCAACAGCTGATGCTGCCCAAGAACGGAATTGACATCCTCGCCTACGAGCGCATCGGGTACGCCGCGACTTACCTCCCCGATGGCAGTCATAACCCAACTACCCTCATGGTTGTCTCCTCCCCGAGACACACACTGCACCCATCAACAAGCAACGCCGGACCGACCCGCGAACCCTCCCCGGTCGCGAGACCTGCCCGTTGCGTGCCCATTCGGGCGGAGTTCCTCCAGTTGTACGCGTATCGCGTCGATGCGAGATCGCTCTTTGAGACTGTAACGTTACCCACGCGATATGACAGCTTGAACAGTCGTCCGCATCGGACGCTATGCCCTGCGCGCGGGGCGTGGATGTGACCTCTGTTGGTCCGACAGTTCGTCGTTGTAGCCGGTGCAATGTTCTCTGTTGTCTTGAACTTTCAGGTCTCTCCTCGATTCGCACACCCAGAGGGCGCCCCCTAGACTGTGCTTACCGACCACCGCGTCGCGTGGGATTTACAGTCGAAATATAAATGGTGAGATGTATCTCACTGCTGTTCAGGGGTTTGGTCGCGCATTCATGGGTATTTTGACGCGGTCGCGTGCTCGACAGGGGAGGCGAGGGTAGAACCGTGGAAGAAGAAGTCGAAGTGGGTAAAGCGTTTCAGACGGCCGTGGTGCCTGCAGCAGGGATGGGCACACGATTCCTGCCAGCCACGAAGACAGTGCCGAAGGAACTACTACCAGTGGTCGACACGCCGGGCATCGAGCTCGTCGCAACGGAAGCTGCCCACTCGGGAGCTCAACGACTTCTTATCGTGACTTCGCCCGGAAAAGACGGAGTCGTCGCGCATTTCGTCGACGACTTCGATCTCGAGGAACACCTCGCCGCGAAGGGCAAACTCAAGTTGCTCGAGAAAGTACGACGGGCGCCCAATCTTCTTACGGTTGAATCGGTTGTCCAGGAAAAGCCACTCGGCCTGGGTCATGCTGTCGGGTGCGCCGAAACAGCGCTGAGCCCTGATGAAGATGCGATCGCAGTCCTCCTTCCCGATGACCTTGTGCAACCGAGCGGCATCCTCGAAACGATGGCTCGCGTCCGCGCCAAGCGCGGCGGAAGCGTGCTGTGCGCCATCGACGTTCCCAAGAGCCAAGTGAGCTCGTACGGCGTCTTCGAGGTCGAGGAAGTACCCAACGCCGCGAATCCGGATGTTCTGCGAGTTCGCGGCATGGTTGAGAAGCCGGCGCTTGCCGACGCCCCGTCCACACTTGCCGCCGCTGGCCGGTACCTGTTGGACAGGGAGATATTTGATGCCCTGCGTCGGATCAAGCCGGGCGCAGGGGGTGAACTCCAACTGACCGACGCGATTGCGCTACTAATCGAAGAAGGTCACCCAGTCCACGTCGTCGTACATCGAGGCACCCGCCACGATCTAGGGAACCCGGGTGGCTACCTCCGCGCAGCCGTCGATGCGGCACTCGACAGCGAGGAATACGGCGATGGACTCCGGAAGTGGCTTCAAGAGCGGCTGGATCTGGATACCTCAGGCGCCAACTGAGCAAGATGCGGTCAAGTCCCAACGATGGGACTTAGGTCCCAACCTCGATGTGCCGCATGGCACCGGTTCTGGTTAAACTCTCAAGTGTGCTGCCTCCCCGCAACACGCCTCTTCCCCTCTCGGGGAATTGGCGGCAACTGAGACCCGCTGGCTCCTCCCCTTTGCCGGCGGGTCTCGCTACGTTTGGCGTCGGCGCAGCTACTTCTGCGATCCGCCCAGTACGTTCTCCGGAACGTAGACAGACTGATACGTCGGTGTCGAATCACGAGCTTGATTCACGGCCACGCCTGCGGCAAACAACGCAACTGCTGTCATCAACGCCACGATCGCGGTGATAAGCCACAAATTTGGGCCATTCCTCTCCTTGAACACGACCCGCTTCGAAGCTGGACGACCGGCCGACGATCGCAACCGGTCCTCACCGTCGACCCCGAGTCCGACAGACGCACGGGCGTGGCGGCGTAACGTACGGTCATCGACGCGCTGGAACTGGATCGTGTCGGCCGCATGGTCGACTAATGGACGCTCACTCATGGAACCCCAATCGGAGATGCACTGACACTGCATCTTCGCGGCGTCCGATTCTTCCGTTACGTCACTTTCTTGAATCACTCATGTTTTTCATCCGAACGGGGGACAATGTGCACCTCCCCAAGACGCGTCGTCCATGGTGGAGACCGTTGACGCCCGTCGGTCCCGATGCCAAGATGATCAACCACACCCGAACGGGTGTGCGAACAACTCAAAACAGATGGCCCGCCGCGACTGGCATCGCGACGGGCCGGATGTCCGACTAATGAGGAGTCGAACATGCGTCAGCATACTCATGTGCAGGTGACATCGTGAGCATCGAAGCAATCACCTGGGCGCTCGAACGCGCCGAAATTCCGTCCCCTACTCCTCCCGGCATGCCCTCGGCGTCGGCCCTGACAGTGGTACTCCTCGGTCTCGCCAATCACGCGTCCCGACATGGCGCGGATGCGTACCCATCCGTGCGGAAGCTCGCGGGGTACGCCCGCATCAGCGAGCGTCAGGTACAGCGTTGTCTGAAGGCGCTCGCCGCTCTCGGCCTCATCTCAAAAGGCGATCAAGCGCGAATTGCAGCGACGATCCCTCGCGAAGACCGTCGCCCAGTTCTCTACAACCTGTCGATGAAGCGGGGTGACATGCCGTCACCCCGCATCCCTGAACGAGGTGACAAGACGACGCGCCACGGGGTGACAGGAACGACCGAGCGGGATGACACCCCGGTCACCCGAACCGTTCTTGAACCAACAAATGAACCTGCTGCACTCCCCCACCCGACACATCACACCCGCGATGCAACTTGTGAGCAGCAGCCATCTCCCATCGACCGATTGGCCACGGCGTGCCGCCGGGCCGGCCTGTCTGCACGGTTCGACACCCTGACGACGGCGAAGCGCACCCTCGTCGAGCAATCGATCGACACTCACGGCGTAGATGCTCTCGTCCGTGCCGCGCTCGAACGTCATCGACCGTGGGACCCGGCTCGCTCCGCAGCGGCCTGGATCCCGATCTGGCAGTCGCTGCAACCGCCCCGCCCGAAACTCCCGCCACGATGCGATCGATGCGACGAATATGGCTGGTTGCCCGACGACGAACTCGGACGTGCAGTGCGATGCCCATGCCGCCAAGTGACGTCGCACGGGATTGCCACTTCACCCCAGGAGACGATGCTCTTGGCAGCATAAGCGCACTTGCCGCTGTCGGCAGTGCGCTGGCGCCGTAGTTGCACTCATAGCAACGCATTCCGATCCCTTGAGTGGTGCTGCGAGCGATACGACGACGTCGCGAATCGGACATCGCCGATTCCTTCTCTCGGTACCATGAGCCCGTATTTCGTGGAGACGAGCGGCGGCATGCCGCAGAGGATGTGAGGCAACTGGCACCCGAGAAGATCCAGCGTCATCCGATATCAGTGTGCGTGGTTGGGACCGGCGCGATCGGACAGACGGTGATCGACGCTCTGCACGCCGGCTCGGTGCCGGACGTAAGCCTCACGGCCGTGTTGAACTCACGAAGCAGCCCTGAGGAAGCCGCTGCTGCGTTCGACGCCGCTGACATCGTGGTCGAAGCTGCCACGGTCGACGCCGCTCGGACAGTGCTATCCGAAGTGGTGAAACGCGGTAAGGACATCATCGTCTGTTCGTGTGGCGTCTTCGCCGAGCGCAACTTCGAGGTGGAATCGTTCGGCTCCGGACCAGGCCGTGTACTGCTCCCGACGGGTGCGATCGGCGGCTTCGATGTTCTGGCCGCAGCGACACGAGCAGGAACAGTTGACGCCCGCCTGACCCACACGACGATCAAGCGACCCAGTGCTCTCGGGATCGAAGAACGTCTGGACGCAGAACGCACCGTTTTCAGGGGATCTGCCCGAGAGGCTGCGCTGGCCTTTCCGCGAACCTCTAACTCGTCGGTGGCTCTCGCTCTCGCGACGCTCGGGCTCGATCGGGTCGAGGTGGTGGTCATTGCCGACCCTGCCGCTGCGAGCACGCGCCACGTCGTCGCGTGGGAGTCGCCGCTCGGCCGGTACGAGCTGACATTCGAGAACACGATCGACCCGGCGTCGAGTGGACGGACGTCTTCGATCACTGCCTGGTCGGTGATCGAGGTTCTTGCTGCGCTACCGCTTGGGATCGGTCCCGGCGCGGTCGTGCTCGGGCCTCCCCATAGGTCGTAGCCGACGCCGGCCCCGACGTTTCGAGGAGAATTTAGTCGCTTTCGCGTGTTTGGACCAGAATTTCGGGACGAAAGTCCCACGCGTCCGGGCGGAATCGTAACCGCTTCTGTCACATTCGTGTTTCCTGATAGTTGCCCGGGTAGCGGAGGGTGAACGAGTCCTGTACACAGTGTGAAACAACACATTTCGCAGGTGAAGGTGTAACTCCCTACCGGGAGTGGCAATTCGGTTTCACCTGACCTACTCGCACCCTGGAGCAGCCTGTGACGACATCATCGCTTTCGGACCGACCGGCACGGGTACTTTTCCTCGGCACTCCCTCAAACGCTGTCGCACTCGACCGGTGGACAGAGTTGCAGGAGCGCCTCGACCTCGCAGGCATCGAGACCACCACCGCTTTCGAAGGCGAAGTGGACTATGCGATCCTCACCGAGGACATCCTCGACGGCTACTGCACCGCCGCCGAAGCGCTCATTCTTCAGAAGCTCCGTGCTCGAGGGATCACGTGCGCAAGCACATGCGCCGGCCCCGAGCAGATCCTCGCCGCGCTGGCGGAAACCTCGGCCGACGTTGCTTCTGTCGTGCCGATCTCGGCAGCCCGGGGAAGCACTTACCGGCACGCTGTATCCAGCGCAGTCTGAAACTCCAGAACGAGTCGTGCGCGCCAGTGGAGATTCACTGGCGCGCACGACTCGTTGATTACGGCTCGTTCTACGGCGACGGCATCCCACCGTTGACGTGGATCGTCGCACCCACCACATAGCTCGATTCCGGCGACGCCAGGAACACGTAGGCCGGCGCCAACTCGGTCGGCTGCCCCGCACGTCCGAGCGGTGTGTTCTGGCCGAACTCGGGCAGCTCTTCCTTCGGCTGACCATCCGAGGGCTGCAACGGCGTCCAGATCGGCCCGGGCGCAACCGCGTTCACACGGATGCCCTTCTCCGCCAGTTGGGTCGCCATGTTCTTCGTGAAGTTGTTGATCGCGGCCTTCGTCGACGAGTAGTCGATCAACGCCGGCGACGGCTGGTACGCCACGATCGACGTGGTGTTGATGATCGTCGAACCCGGCTGCAGATGCTTCAATGCCGCACGCGTGGTGCGGAACATCGCGAGGATGTTCACCTGGAAGGTCTGCTCGAGCTGATCGTCGGGCAGGTCGTCGAGTCCCTCGACCGCGATCTGCTTGCCGGCATTGTTGACCAGGATGTCCAACCCGCCGAGCTGTTCGACCGCCTGGTTCACGACCTCGGAGCAGAACGAGGCATCCGTCAGATCACCCGGGAGGGTGACTGCCTTACGGCCGCTCTCGCTGATGATGCGGGCGACGTTCTTCGCGTCGGGCTCCTCATCCGGCAGGTACGAGATCGCGACGTCGGCGCCCTCCCGCGCGAAGGCGATGGCCGTAGCAGCGCCGATGCCCGAGTCACCACCGGTGATCAGTGCCTTACGTCCTTCGAGCCGGCCCGTGCCTCGATACGAGAACTCGCCGATGTCGGCCTTGGGCACCATGTCGGCGTCGAGTCCCGGCTCGGGCTGATCCTGCTTGGGAGGTGAGATGGACGGGTAGCGAGTGGTCGGATCCTGAAACTTCAGTTGATCGGTCTTAGTGGTGTGTACGTCTTCCTCAGGCATGAAATACCGTCCTGTACATCGGTGGAGTCGTCGAACTGCGTAGATCTCGTTGACAGTCGGCTTCCCGCCGGACCCGCCTCGCAAACGCCCCCGGATGCCCGAAGACCGTCGAGGCAGCTATCACCGGCTCAACCGGCGTCCTCCCATCGCGTATCACCGTCTTCGGGAAACGGTGGCGGGACCTCGCGCTGGTCACGAGCCCGAATGATTCGCCCCAAGATCGCGGCCACGGCGATCGACACGACAACCCAACCGAGGAGCACGAACACAATCCACTGCACAAGTTGGACAACGGTCCAACTTCGTGTTTCGTAGCCTGACGGGCCGGATATCACCCGATGAATTCACCCTGCCGCTGGAGGCATAAGACCTACTCGGGCCAGAAGAAGTGTGCCCACAGACAGAAGAAGTGTGCCCACAGACAACAGAAGCCCCGCCGGAAGGCCATGCGAGTAACCTTCCGGCGGGGTTCGATGTCACCGTGCAGGGGACGGCGACAGCCTGAGACACTACCGCGAAGTTGATCTTGGGGCGAGGACTGTTTCGCCCGAAGATCAGTACGCGCCTTCGCTGGCGACGACCGCCTTCACGGTCTTCATGATGATCAGAACGTCGGAGACCATGGACCAGTTCTCGACGTACGACAGGTCCAGACGCACCGACTCGTCCCACGACAGATCCGAGCGACCGCTGACCTGCCAGAGGCCCGTGACACCGGGACGCACCAGCAGGCGACGCTTGACCCGGCCGTCGTAGCTCTCCACCTCACGGCGCAGCGGCGGACGCGGACCCACCACGCTCATCTCGCCGCGCACGACGTTGATGAACTGCGGCAACTCGTCGAGGCTGAACCGACGCAGGACCCGGCCCACACGGGTGACGCGCGGGTCCTCCTTCATCTTGAAGAGCAGGCCGGCGCCCTCGTTCTGATCGAGCAATTGGTCGACCAGCTTGTCGGCGTTCTGCACCATCGAGCGGAACTTGATCATTCCGAACGGAGTTCCGTCGAGGCCGATGCGCTCGGACCTGTAGAAGATCGGGCCGCCGTCCTCGAGCTTGATGAGCAGCGCGACGACAGCGAAGACCGGAGCAAGGCACAGCAGCGCGGCGAGCGAGAACGCGAGGTCGAACAGACGCTTCCCGCTGCGCTTCGCACCGTGATAGCTCGGCTTCTCCACATGGATCAGCGGCAAGCCGGCCACCGGGCGCATCTCGATGCGCGGACCCGCGACGTCGACGACGCCGGTCGCCACCACCAGATCGGCGCGCTCGGGTTCGAGCTGCCACAGCAAGTCGCGGATGCCCTCGTGGCCGAGCGTCTCAGTGGCGGTCACCGCCACGGTGTCGGCACCCGAAGCACGCAACGCTTCGACGACGGTGTTCTCGTCACCGTGGATCGGGATCTGCCGACCGTCCACATCGATGCTCTCGCCCGGCACACCGGAATACCGCGGCACGCACACACCCACCACGCGATAACCCTCACCGCTACGACGCTGGAACGTGCTGGCCATGTGACGAACTGCGCGAGCACCGCCCACCACCAGCACCGACGTCGTGAACTCGCCCTTCCGGCGCCGACGTGCGACGGCCCTCCGCCAGACCCACCGAAAGAACAGCAGACCCGCCAGACCGACGGGCAGAGCGATGGCCAGATAACCGCGGGCGAGCTCCATCCGGAAGATGAGCGCCACGATGGCTACGAGGCCGAAAAGATTGAGCGTCGCCGAAACGACGCGCTGATATTCCTCGAAGCCGGCGCCGATCACCCGCCTGGACCGTGTACGGAACAGAGAAAGAAATGCGATCCACGCGGCGCCGAATGCGACGGAGACGAGCGTGTAACTCAATGTTCCGACGCCGTCCATGGTGACGAGCGAGTCCTGACCGAACCGCACCACATGCGCGAGCGCAATGGCGAGCACGACGACCAGAGCGTCGGTGACGAACAGAGTGTTGACGTAGGACTTCTGCCAGCCCCACCTGGTGGACATCCGATTACCGGCCGGAGCGCCGGTACCGGCATCGACACGTGAAATGCTGTGCACAGCATCGTAGTTCGCGGGACGAACTGTGGTCATGACGGAAGAACCCTCATAGTGTGCCTCCTCCCCGAGACGCTTCGACGCTCGAGCACCTCCCTGCACTCGGACGCCGACAACCCCGTATATCGAAGCCGCGTCCTCCGTAGCGGCCCCGATACGTTATGCGATTGAGATCGTCTCACAGAACTGTTGCGTGCGCGCGACAACAAAAAGGAAGTTATCGAGAAACTTATCCGTTGGTAGCGTGCTCGGGGTCGAGATCGAGGCGCCGGAGCGTCTGGGCGTTGAGCGCGACGACGATCGTCGACGCCGACATGAGCACCGCAGCCACGGCCGGGGAGATCGCGACACCGGCGAAAGCGAGCACACCGGCTGCCAGCGGAACGGCGACGACGTTGTATCCGGTTGCCCAGAGCAGGTTCTGCCACATCTTGCGATAGCTCGCGTGCGAGAGTTCGACGATCGACAGCACCGCTCGCGGATCGTTCGCCGCGAGGACGACACCGGCCGACTCGATCGCGACGTCCGTGCCCGCTCCGATCGCGATGCCGACGTCGGCTCGCGCGAGGGCAGGCGCGTCGTTGACGCCGTCGCCGACCATCGCGACGGTGTGCCCGCGCTTCTGCAATTCGGCGACCTTTGCATCCTTGTTCTCCGGCAGCACTTCGGCGAACACTTCGTCGATGCCCAGATCGGCAGCTACGGCGTCGGCCACCTGCTGGGCATCACCGGTGATCATCGCGACCGTCACGCCGCGCGCATGCAGCGCGTCGACGGCCTGGCGGGATTCGTCGCGCACGGTGTCCTCGAGTGCCACTGCCCCGAGTACCCGCCCGTCGGAGGCGACGTGCAGCACCGATGCGCCACGTCGTACCCATCCGTCGGTGACAGCGGCGACGTCGTCGGGCACCGACAGTTGCAGGGAGCTCAGCATGGACGGTCCGCCGATCGTCACCTCCACTCCGTCAACCAGTCCACGCACGCCTCGGCCGGGCAACGAGCGGAAGTCCGTCACCGCCATTCGCTCGGCGGACGGCACGCGGGCATGGGCGGCAGCGACGATGGCTCGCGCGACCGGGTGCTCGCTGTCGGCTTCGACCGCTGCTGCCAGGGCGAGCAGATGATCCTCGTCCGTTCCCGCCGTCGCGACAACACCGGTGACCTCGTGCCTGCCCTGCGTGAGGGTGCCGGTCTTGTCGAACAACACCGCGTCGACGGTGCGCATGCGTTCGAGCGCCAACCGATCCTTGACGAGCACACCCGCCCGAGCCGCACGTTCGGTCGAGATGGCGATCACCAGCGGGATCGCCAAACCTAACGCGTGAGGGCAGGCGATGACCAGGACGGTCACGGTACGCACCACGGCCTCGTCGAGATTGCCGAGCAACGTCCACACGAGGAAAGTGAGAGCACCGGCGATCGCGGCGAAGTAGAAGAGGAATGCCGCGGCGCGATCCGCCAAGGCCTGCGCGCGGGACGAGGACGCCTGGGCATCGGCGACCATGCGCTGGATACCCGCCAACGCGGTGTCCTCCCCCACCGCCGTGATCCGCACCCGCAGCGCGCTGTCGGTGGCGACGGTGCCCGCGACCACCGTGTCGCCGACGTCGCGGGTGACCGTCTTCGATTCACCGGTGACCATCGACTCGTCCACCTCGGCCGTCCCGTCGATGACCGTGCCGTCGGCGGGCACACGTGCGCCCGCGCGCACGAGCACCACATCGTCGAGAGCCACATCGTGCAGCGGCACCTCGACCACACCGTCGTCGGTGACCTTTTCGGCGGTGTCGGGCAGCATCGCGGCCAGCGCTTCGAGTGCTCCGGAGGCCGAACCCAGCGCCCGCATCTCGAGCCAGTGGCCGAGCAGCATGATGACGATCAGCAGCGCCAGTTCCCACCAGAAGTCCAGGTCGAAACCGCCGACCTCGAGAGTCGTGGCCCACGACGCGACGAAGGCGACCGTGATCGCCATGGCGATGAGCAGCATCATCCCCGGTCGGCGGGAACGTAGTTCGGCCCAGCCGCCGGTCAGGAACGGCACGCCGCCATAGAAGAAGATGACGGTGCCCAGCACCGGTGGGATCCACTCGACGCCCGGAACATCCGGGAGGTGATAACCGAAGAGCTCGGCGACCATGTGGCTGAAGACCACGACCGGCACCGACAGGATCAGGCTGACCCAGAACCGTCGCCGGAACATCTCGCCATGCGTGCCGTGCCCCGCGTGACGATCGTGGCCGGCGTGCTCGTGGGTGTGTTCGTGCACCTGCTGGGACATCGACAGCTCCTGACTCGGCCGGCGGGACGAACCCGCGACGCGGATCGGCTACAGAGTGGTCAACAACTGACGCATCGTGTCGATTTCCTTCTGCTGGGTGTCGGCGATGGTGCGGGCCAGCTCGACGGTATCGGGGTACTGCCCGTCCTCGATCTCGTCCTGCGCCATCTCGATCGCCCCCTCGTGGTGGACGATCATCTGCTCCAGATACAGGCGGGCCGCGTCGACACCCTGCGCGTCGGACAGTGCCTGCATGTCCTGCTCGCTCATCATCCCGTCCATGTGTGGCATGTCGCCCATGTGCGGCATGCCGGGCATGTCGAGTCTGTCCATCCGGGGAGTGTCCTCCCTGTGCATGGGCGGCATGCCCCATTCCTCGAGCCATGCCTCGAACTGCTCGATCTCGGGTTGTTGCTCGGCCTTGATCTGCTCGGCCAGCGCCCTCACCGGCTCCGGGATGCCGTCCTTTGCCAGCAGCATGTCGCTCATCTCGATGGCCTGCGTATGGTGCGGGATCATCATGCGCGAGAACATCACATCGTCCTGGTCGAACCGCGCGGAGTTCGCCTCGGCGGATGTCGGGGCCGAAGTGGCGGTCGCCGTGGTTGCTTCGTTACCACTGGAATCACTGCACGCAGACGTCGTGAATGCCACTGCCAGCGCGATCGCACCGGCGGCCAGAGCCTTCTTGTTCATGGCATCCACCCTCGCGTGTGCGCTCCCGGGTTCCGGTGGAGATCTCATGAAGATTTGCTCAAGAAGTGCGGGCACATCGTCAGCACCACGGCGGGTGGTGATGATGGATGCCATGCCTTCCTCTGTTCGCCCGACGGGACCATCCGGCGGATCCGCACCCGCCCCGAGCTCGACCGGCCGGATGCGAGCCATGGTCGTCGAGGACGAGGAGTCGTTGGCAAAGCTCGTGGGTTCGTATCTCGAACGCGACGGCTTCGACGTGACGATCACCGGCGACGGATCCGAGGCCGTGACCCTCGCGCGGCAGGTCGACCCCGACATCCTGGTGCTCGACCTCGGCCTCCCCGGACTCGACGGTGTCGAGGTGTGCCGGCAGCTGCGCACCTTCTCCGACGCGTACGTCGTGATGCTCACCGCGCGCACCGAGGAAGTCGACACCCTGATCGGTCTGTCCGTCGGAGCCGACGACTACCTCACGAAACCGTTCAGCCCGCGCGAACTGATGGCCCGCATCCAGGCCATGCTGCGTCGTCCCCGGACCACTGCACGGATCTCAGCCTCTACGGGCCGGCAGGACCGCGTGTTCGGCGATCTCTCCATCGACGTCGACGGACGGGAGGTCGCCGTGCGCGGCACACCGGTCGCGCTCACCCGCACCGAGTTCGACATCCTCGCTGCCCTGGCGCAGGACCCAGGAGTCGTGTTCACCCGGGCGCAGCTCATCGCGGCCGTGTGGGGACAGAACTGGGTCGGCGACGACCACCTCGTGGACGTGCACATCGGCCATCTGCGCCGCAAGCTCGGCGACGATGCGAACCAGGGACGTTTCGTGCGCACCGTCCGCGGCGTCGGCTACCGGATGGGTACAGGACGATGACGTCCCGCTCCCCCACCGCGACGAGTTTCGGCACCCGCCTGTTCCTCGCGCTCGTCGCCGTCGTCGTCGGATGTGCCGTCAGCGCATGGCTGGTCGCGTCCGCTCTCGCTCCCGGGATCTTCCACGACCATCTAGGACAAGCGGGCATCGATCACGATTCGAGCCAGGCCGCCCACGTCGAAGAAGCCTTCACCTGGGCCATCGTCCTCGCGTGGGGTCTGGCGGTCGCGATCGCGGTGCTGTTGGCCTCGGCGGTCAGTTGGTACATCGCGCGACGGATCCAGCGTTCGCTCGACACGGTGACCACCTCCACCGCACAGATCGCCGGAGGTCGCTACGACACCCGCGTCCCCAGCCCCGAGCTCGGCCACGAATTCGACGAACTGGCAACCAGTTTCAACGAGCTGGCACGACGCCTCGAAGCCACCGAAATCACAAGGCGCAGAATGCTCGCCGACCTCGGGCACGAAATGCGCACACCCATCGCCACACTCGACTCCTATCTGGAAGCACTCGAGGACGGCGTCCGCACTCTCGACGACGACACCCGGCAGATTCTGCGAGCCGCCACCCACCGGCTGAACCGCCTGGCACAGGACATCACCGCGGTCTCCCGGGCGGAAGAGCACCTCACCCGCATCCATCGGGTGCCCACGACCACCGGCACCCTCGTCGCCACGGCAGTCGACGCGGTGCGCGAGCAGTACGACGGCAAAGGCGTGACGTTGCAGGCCGAGGTCGTCGAATCTGCGCCGGTGACGGTCGATCCCGACCGGCTCGGACAGGTGCTGGCGAACCTGCTGGACAACGCCCTACGGCACACACCGGCAGGAGGAAACGTCACCGTCGCCACGCGCATCCTGGGCCGCGGCCGAACGGAGATCACCGTGACCGACACGGGCGCCGGTATCGCGCCCGACCACCTCGACCACCTCTTCGACCGGTTCTACCGCGCGGACACCGCCCGCGACCGGAATCACGGCGGCAGCGGCATCGGCCTGACGATCGCGCGGGCACTCGTCGAAGCCCACGACGGTCGCATCCACGCGCACAGTGACGGACCGGGCTGCGGAGCCCGGTTCACTCTGGAACTGCCGACGGCGAGTCAGGCGTAATTGGACAGGACGAACTCGGTCAGCCCCTTCCGGACCGCTTCGACCGCGTGCTTCTGCCCGCGCTTCAGCACGAAGCCGGGAACCGGAACCTTCGGTTCGAGCGACATGGTGACGTGCACCCGGGTGCCGCGCGCGATCTGTTCGAGGGCGTACTCACCGTCCTGGCTGCGCTGCATCGCGCTGTCGACGAGCGTCCACGACGTCGAACTCTCCGTCCACGAATGCTCGATGGTCTGGGTGTCGGAGAAGCCGAGCAGCGACAGGGTCATGCGGATCCGGAGCGGCCGGCCGTCGTCATCCCGGGTGAGCACCTCGACGCTCTTGTGCGCCGACGACCACTCGGGAATGCGCTCGACATCCTTCAGGGCGCGCATCACCTGCTCGGGTGTGGCCTCGATGTCGAATCGATCGGAGACGCTGGCCGCCATGTCGGGTCCTCCTCGTCGGAAACGCGGTACATCCACCAGATGACCCCGGATGCCCCACGCCGAAACCCCGCCGACGGTGCCGGCGGGGTTCGGGCCGCGCTGTCGATCAGCTGTCGACGCGCACCTCGTCGCCGGTGATGAGGAAGGTCATCAGGTCGGTGCCGACGGTCAGCGGGCCGTCGTAGTTCTCCCGGGTGCGTTCGACGAGCGTCTCCTCGGAGATCCCGGGGACGCGGCCGGGGATGCCGTTGACGATGTGGCTGTACACGGCCATCTTCGGCTGGGTCTGCTCGAAGATGTCGCCTGCCTGCTGCGGGTTCGTATGGTGCGCGTACACGCTGGGCAGCGCAGACGGATCCTCGAAGTCGGCGACCTCGTGCACCAGCACGTCGACGCCTTCACCGAACTTCAGGACGTTCTCGGTGGGAACGGTGTCGCCACTGATGAGCACCGACTTGCCCGCATAGTCGACGCGATAGCCGACCGCCGGCTGGATGGCACCGACCGGATCGTGCTCCACGGTGAACATAGTGACGGTGACGCCGTCCTGATCGAAGACGACGCCGTCTTCCGCGAACTCGTGCGATTCGATCGGCGTGGTCGCGGGATCCACTTCCTTGTCTGCGACGCGCACGTCGATGTCGTTGCGGTAGGTGCTCTGCATTCCGTCGCCGATGTTCCGGACGCCGACGGGTCCGTAGAGCTGGAAGGCGCCCTCGCGGCCACCGAGCGCCGGGACGTAGCTGCTCATCCAGAGGTCGGACAGACCGTTGATGTGGTCGGAATGGAAGTGGGTGAGGAAGACGGCATCGACCTGACCGACCGGCACGCCGGCCTGCGTCAGGCGCACCGTGGCTCCGCGTCCCGCATCGAAGACGAGGTTCAGTCCGTTGGCCTGGACCAGCGTGGACATGCCGTAGCGCTCAGTGCTCGGCACCGGGCTGCCCGTGCCGAGCAGCGTCACACGCATCTCGCCCTCGGCGGGAGCTTCGGAGGCCGGGTGAGCGGAGTCCGTGGGCGAACCATCCGACGCGGTCGTTTCCTGGGCTGCGGGTGTCTCCTGAGCTGCAGATTCACCGGAGCTGCAGCCTGTGAGTGCGAGCGCGAGAACACCCGACACCACTACTGCCGCCGTGCGGATCCGGCCGAATTCGAATGAGCGTCGTGACACCGAAGGTTCCTTCCAAGGGAACGAGAGATTTTGTACGCACTGCGTACATAGTGAACGCTGTGCGTACATACTGTGCGGGTCATCACAGCGGAAAGTCAAATCACGATTGGGTGTCGGAGATCGAGAACGGCCCCGGAGTCGAAACCCCGAGGCCGTTCCGATCGAGCTGCGGTCAGTTCTGCATGAGGACCTGCTGGCTCTTCACCAGCGGATACGACGCCAGTTCGCTCCCGTCGAGATCCTCTTTGTGCATGTCCACACCGGTGATCTGACTGTTCTCGTAGGTGCGGTAGTAGTAGATGCCCCTGTGGGTGTTGCAGCACGACGAGTAGATGGTGATCTCGTACTTGTCCTCGAGCCGAACACATCCCCGCTGCTGTTCCACGGAACCGAGGATGTGGAAGAACTGGCTGATCGCCTCGGACTCCGAGTCGCCCGATACCGAATTCACCTTGGTGAAGGCGGCCTTGACGAAACGCGACATCGAGGACAGGTCTCCCGGCAACCCCACCGCACCGAGGCCGCGACTGTAGGTATCGAAGGGGATCTCCTTCGAGAAGCGCGGCTCGGGTGGATCGACCGACAGACTCATGTAGTTGTTGATGTTGAACAACTGGATGTCGAAGGTCGGGTTGTTCGTCAGGACCTGGATCGGGTTGTCGTGGACCTTCAAGCCCTCGGCGACGGATTCGACGGTGATGGACTCGTCCCGGTCGGAAATGATCCAGTGCAGCGGGGACGGCGGGAACTCCTCACTGAACGCGATATCGACGATGCGCACGTCCGCAAGCGCGTCCCGCACCTGCGCGACGGTCTCGAACTGTCCGAGCACCCAGGGGATGAACTCGAACGACGCGACGTTCGTCCCGTCCTCCGAAACGGGCTTGTAGTCGGCATTGTCGGGGAAATTCAGCCCCGCCATGCTCAAGCCCTTCTCGTTGGTCGCGTCGTAGTAGAGCGGATAACCCTCAGCTACCGTCGCCATGCCGATCATGGCGTGATGCGTCTTCAGTGGCGGCACCTTACGGAACTCGAACGGGAAGTTCCGCGGCGTGACCGTCACCGCTTCCCGGTAGGAGTATTCGAGGTCGAGATTCCGGCCGAAATAGTGGTCCTTGGCGGTGTAGTTGGCGGCTGTGCACATGCGGCTACCTCCGGACTGTTTCGTCCCACGGTATCGGCATATGCGTGGACGCATGGCGGTTCGGACGGTCCCATACGAGAACGGCCCCGGAGTCGAACTCCGAGGCCGTTCTCTTCGCGCTTGCTCAGTAGGCGCCGTCGCTGGCGAGCACTGCCTTGACGGTCTTACCGATGATCAACACATCCGAGACCATCGACCAGTTCTCCACATACGACAGATCCAGCCGCACCGACTCGTCCCACGACAGATCCGACCGGCCACTGACCTGCCAGAGCCCGGTCACACCCGGACGCACCAGCAGACGACGCTTGACCCGACCGTCGTAGGCCTCCACCTCACGCCGCAACGGCGGACGCGGACCCACCACACTCATCTCCCCGCGAATGACGTTGAGGAACTGCGGCAACTCGTCGATGCTGAACCGGCGCATGATCTTGCCGATACGGGTGACGCGGGGGTCGTCCTTCATCTTGAACAACGGACCCGCACCCTCGTTCTGCGCCAACAGGGTGTCGACCATCGTGTCGGCGTTGGCGACCATCGACCGGAACTTGATCATCCCGAACGGCGTGCCATCGATACCGATGCGCTCGGCCTTGTAGAAGACCGGACCCCGATCCTCGAGCTTGATCAACAGCGCGACCACCGCGAACACCGGCGCCAACGCCACCAGCGCCGCGCCGGCGAAGACCAGATCGAAGATCCGCTTCCCCGACCGCTTCGCCCCGTGATAGCTCGGCTTCTCCACATGGATCAACGGCAGACCGGCCACCGGGCGCATCTCGATCCGCGGACCGGCTACATCGACCACACCCGTGGCGACCACCAGGTCGGTGTCGAGCGGCTCGAGCTGCCAGACCAGATCGTGCAAACCATCGCTGCCCAGGGTTTCGGTGGCGGTGACCACCACCGTGTCCGCCCCCGAGAGTTTGAGTGCCTCGACGACCGAGTGTTCGTCGCCGTAGATGGTGATCTCCCGGCCGTCGACATCGATCACATCCCCGGCCGCACCCGAATAACGCGGCACGCAGACACCGACGACGCGGTAACCCTCCCCGTCCTTACGGGAGAAGGTGCTCGCCATGTGCCGCACCGCCCGCGCACCACCGACCACCAGCACCGACGTCTGGAACTCACCCCGAGCACGCTTACGCGCGATCACCTTCCGCCACAACCACCGCGACAGCAACAGACCGGCAAGACCCACCGGCAACGCGATGGCAAGAAAGCCGCGCGCGATCTGCTGGTTGGCGATGAGCGCGATGATGGCGATGGTGCCGAACATGGCGAGCGTCGCCGAAATGACTCGCTGATACTCGTCGTAGCCGGCACCGATCACGCGACGCGACCGCGTGCGGAACAGGCTCAGAGCGCCCAACCACGCGACGATGATGGTCGCGGACGTCAACGAGTACTCGAGTGCTGCGCCCTCCCCGGCCAGCAAGAGTTCCTCGGATCCGAACCGCACCCACTGCGCCAGCAACACGGACAGCACCACGGCAATCGCGTCCGTGACGTAGAGCCGCTTGACGTAGACGTCCTGCCACTTCCACCGATTGACGCCGGTGCCGGGCGACGCGTCCGCGGGGGCACGGTTCTGTGCACCCCGCGGAGCGTCGAACGGGTCGACCCCTCGATCATCGACCGTCGTCATCCCGCAGTCCTCCCCATAAGTGGTGTCTCCTCCCCGAGACAAAACTTTCCCGACGAGTCCAGCCCCGGCGTTGGAACCGGACTCGAGCGAGCGTTACCCGAACTATCTCTGAGAAATAGCTGAGCGTTACGTGTGAACTGAAGTCTTGTCGCAGATCAGCCGGGAAATCCAGAGCCATCGTCCGAGACGGTCGTGGGGTTGTGTCCTGTGTTCGGTTGAATCTCTTGGGCTTCGAGCGCATTTACCTGCATGTTGCCCCGAACGCCAGAAAAACCGAAAGTGACGACAATCACTTTTACGTAACGCTCTCGTCCAGGGTTCAGAGGCCGACGAACCCGGCCGCCAGAGCCACAGCAGCGAATACTGTTACTGCGAGTTCACGAAACACCAAGAGTCCGCACGTAGTTGGCGGAGAGATGATGCGACTCGCACGGGAGGTGGGCTCACCAACCGAAGACACCGCGTCAACCTGTGGGGGTCAGACGCCCCCGGGCGCGAGCACGATGTCGAACCGGGCCTTCGCCCAGGAGCGGTCCCCCAGATCGCGTCCGTCCGGCGTCGGCGTGCCCGGCGACTGCTGCGCAAACTCCTTGACGAGCGAGTCCTTCACGCCGAAAACGCTGTCGCCGAAGAATCCATCCCTGACGGGCGTCGTTCAGAGTCCCTTCAGGAAACTGAAGAAGCCCGGCGTGTGCACCTCGCGCAGGCGGGTGAGCTTGCGGTAGGAGATCAGCCAGACACCGTCGACCTTGCGGTATTCCTCGTGGTAGTGACCCCACCCGTGCAGCGACTCCTCGACGCCGTCGTTGTCCCACCACAGCTGGTCCTCCATCGCCCAGATGCCGCGGGCTGTGGTGGCGGATTCGAGGACGATCTCCGGGCAGTGACCGTAGTGCGCCGAGGTGATCGACACAGACCCGTCGAGGAAGTTGCTGATGGCGCGGGTGAGTGCCTCGCGACCCACCACGCGACCGGCCTCTTCACCGGTGCGGGGCTGCTTGTCGCTGGGGAGTCCGCCCCACGTCTCGCTCACCACGTCCTCGGTGTGCAGAGTCGGGTACAGCTCCCACTGCTTGGTGTCCATCACCCGCAGCCGAGCTGCGAAGACCTGCTGGATCTCGTGGATGGCGAGAAGCTGTTCGGCCGCAGTCAGATCACTGATCGGGCGGGCCGTGGTCTCGGTCATGGCGATCCTTCCGGAGCAGGCGGTCACCGGCCTGTCTACCGGCCGTCGGACGCAATCTCCTGCAACGTCCCGCTGATCGGAACAACAGCCGGCCCGCCGAAGGGGGCGGACCCCATCCGTCTTGCCCGGATGTCCCGTTCAACGGAAACATCGGTGCGCGATCACATCACGGGCTGGGACTGTTCGATACGCCACACCTGCACAGCGCAGGTCGCTCCGTTACGCGGAGCACCCCCTCCCACACAGTCCCGGCTCACAGCAGCCGATCCCAGGAAGAGTCACCGTCATGGGTCAGGTATTGGACAGGATCATGCAGCACGCGGACGAGATCCGCGCCGAGGGTGTCGAGGGCGACAAGCTCATGCGCCTCACCGACACCACCGCGAAGCGCCTGCGTGACTCCGGCATCATCCGCACCTTCCAGCCGAAAGAGTACGGCGGTTTCGAAGGCCACCCGCGTGAGGCGGCCGAGACCATCATGGCGCTCGGTGCACTCGACGGCGCGACGGGCTGGGTCGCCGGCATCGTCGGCGTTCATCCGTGGGAGCTCGCCTTCTTCGACCCCAAGGCCCAGGAGGAGATCTGGGGCGAGGACAACGACATGTGGATGGCCTCGCCGTACGCACCGATGGGTGTCGCGGTGCCCGTCGACGGCGGATACATCCTCAACGGCCGCTGGTCGTTCTCGTCCGGCACCGACCACTGCGGCTGGATCATGATCGGCGCCGCCGTCGGCGACAAGGACGGCAACCGTACCGGCAAGGTGCTGCACGTCGTGCTTCCCCGCTCCGATTACGAGATCGACCAGGACAGCTGGAACGTCATCGGCCTGCGCGGCACGGGTTCGAAGGACCTGATCATCAAGGACGCCTTCATCCCCGAGCACCGCACGCTCGACGCCGACATCGTGCTCAGCGGCAACGGCTGGCGCCACGCGGGTCGCGACGAGACGCTGTACAAGTTCCCCTTCTCGTACATCTTCCCGCTGGGCATCACCGCGTCGCTGATCGGCATGACCGAGGGCGCACTGGCCTGCTACGTCGCAGCGCAGAAGGAGCGCGTCCAGGTTTCGGGCATTCCGATCAAGGAGGACCCGTACGTCCTGTTCGCGATCAGCGAGGCGGCCGCCGAGATCTCCGCGTCGCGGCTCGCGCTGCTCGAGACCGTCGACCGCTTCTGGGACAAGACGGACCGCGGTGAGGAGATCAGCTTCGAGGAGCGCGCCATCGGACGTCGCACCCAGATCTCGGCCGCGTGGCGGGCCGTGCGGGCGATGGACGAGATCTTCGCGCGTGCCGGCGGTGCCGCGGTGCACCTGAAGACGCCGATGCAGCGTTTCTGGCGCGACGCACACGTCGGCCTGACCCACGCCATCCACGTGCCCGGCCTGATCTACCACTCCGCAGCCCTGACGCAGCTCGGTGGCGACCCGCAGGGTCCCTACCGCGCGATGATCTGATTCCCCCCTTCACTTTCGAGGACGATGACATGACTGAACTGAGAGGTCTCGGCTACCTCCGCATCCAGACGCAGGACGTGCCGCGTTGGCGCGCCCTGCTCCTCGACGGGCTCGGCATGGCCGAGGGAACCGGCCCCGAGGCCGACGGCTTCTACGCCCGCATCGACGAGCGCCGCTCCCGCATCCAGGTGCTGCCCGGCGATTCCGACAAGGCCCTGGCCGTGGGCTGGGAGGTGCGTGACGAGTTCGCGCTCCAGCGAGTGCGCGAGGCCGTCGAGAAGTCGGGACGCACCGTCGAGGTGCTCTCGCACAAGGAAGCGACCTACATCGACGCCGAGGGCGCCATCGCGTTCGAGGATCCGGCCGGAACCCGCCTCGAAGTGTTCTTCGGGCCGGTTCTCGACCACAGCCCGGTCGTGACGCGGTTCGGCGGACGCTGGGTGACCGGCGGCCTCGGCCTGGGTCACGTCGTGCTGCCGACGGCGAACTTCGCCGAGACGTACGAGTTCTACACGCAGGTTCTCGGTTTCCTGCCGCGCGGCTCGATCCGTCTCGACGAGGACGGCCTCGTGCGGGTCCGCTTCCTCGGTATCAACGAACGCCACCACAGCCTTGCGCTGTGCCCGGCTCCGCCGAACGAGGAGCCCGGCCTGGTGCACCTGATGACCGAGGTCGACACCCTCGACGCGGTCGGCCAGGCCCTCGATCGGGTGAACAAGCTCGACTTCTCGATCTCGTCGACGCTCGGCCGGCACACCAACGACAAGATGATCTCGTTCTACGTCCGCGCACCCGGCGGCTGGGATCTCGAGTTCGGTACCGAAGGCATGCTCGTCGACGAGCGTCACTACACGTCCGAGGAGATCACGGCGGATGCGTACTGGGGCCACGACCAGTCGGGATCCGAGCCGCTGAAGGCGTTCCTGCCTCCCACTGCCTGACATCCCACGGGCCTGTCCGACGAATGCACCGCGACTTCCGGTCGCGGTGCATTTTTCGTCGGTCTTGAAATTCGTTCTTCCGCAGAGCTCCGAGTGGCGCTACAGTCGTAGATACTCATTGATCGGTCGATCAATCAACGACACGCCACGGAGAAGACCATGTCCGAAGTCCTCCCCACCCCCTCGTCCGTCATGGACCGCGTCGGCCTTCTGCTCGAACCGTTCCGCGACACGGACGGACTGACCCTCACCGAACTGTGCCGACGAACGGGCTTCCCCCGCTCGTCGGCCCATCGCATGCTTCTCCAGCTCGTGCGGGTCGGATGGATGCGTCGCAGCGGCACCACCTATCACCTCGGCCCGAAGATCGTCGAGCTCGGCGCCCTCGCGCAGACACACGACCGGATCCACAGCGCCGCCCTCCGCTCGATGTACGACCTGCACCGCGAGACCGGTCTCGCCGTCCACCTGACCGTTCTCGACGACGACCAGGTCGTCTACCTGGAGAAGGTGAGCGGCGCGCAGTTCACCGACACCACCTGGGCGGGCCAGCGGCGCCCCGCCGAGGACACCGTCGCCGGCCTGGCGCTGCTCGCCCGACGCGACGGGCACCATCCTGCGCTGAGCGGCCCCGACGGATACACGCTCGCCGGTGGTGTCGTGTACGGCGGTGAATGCTTCCGGCACGCCGTCGCCGCGTTCGCCGCAGGGGACGGGGAGATCGCCGCACTCTCACTTGCCGGCCCCGTCGAGGCGCTCGGCGAGGACGCGACCCGGCGGCTGCGTCGGGCAGCCGACCACCTGGAAGCGACCTTGACCGCGTGACACCACGCCTTGTCCACAGCCCCGTTGATCAACCGATCAACGGATCGGTTCCGGCACATCGTGAGGATGCCATGACACACACCGACGACTTCTCCAACGCCTTCATCGCCCGCGTGGCCGGGCTCCTGGACGAGTTCCACACCGGCGATCGCCTCACCCTCTCCGAACTGTCGACGCGCACGGGCCTGCCCCGCTCGTCCACCCACCGGCTGCTCACCCAGCTCGCCGAGCACGGCTGGGTGAGCAAGCGCGGCAAGACCTACGCGCTCGGACGCACACCGCTCGAGTGGGGCGCGCTGGCGAGGAACCACGACCGCCTGCACCGAGCGGCCCACCCCGTCCTGCACGACCTGCACTCGGCGACAGGTCTCGTCGTACACCTGGCGGTTCTCGAAGGTGGCGATGTGCGCTACGTCGACAAGGTCGGCCGCGGACCGGTCGCACTCCCCTCGCGCATCGGCGGACGGCAGCCGGCGCATCGCACCGCACTCGGAAAGGCCCTTCTGGCCCACACCCGGATGCACGCCGCCTATCCTGCGACCGGATGCACGTACGCCACTGCTCCGAGGGCTGAGAATTTGCTCTCCCGCAACGAGATCGCACGTATCCGCGAACGCCACGTCGCGCACGAGTGCGGGGAATCGTTGCCGGGTATCGCATGCGTGGCGGCGCCGATCGGAAACGGGCAGATGTGCGTGGGAGCGCTGTCCGTGACCGGACCCGTCGACATCGTCGACACCGTCAGCCTGGCCACCCCGGTCCGGCTCGCGGCACGGGCCGTCTGGCGCTCCCTGTCCCCGGCCGATTCCCAGCCACACCTCGGCCGGCCGATGGCTCAGCGCACCAGCGCCTGACCTCCGTCCACCGGAAGCGAATGACCCGTGATGTAGCGGGCCGCCTCGCTGCACAGGAAGACGACCGCGGGCCCGATATCGGTCTCGGGATCACCGAGTCGACCGAGCGGGATCGAACTCGCGTATGCGGCAGCTTCGTCCGGCTCGCGTTCCGCCCACTCCTGCATGGCCACCGAATCGGCGAGCGGAAGAATCGAATTGACGCGGATCCCGTCCGCCGCCCACTCACAGGCGGCGGTGCGGGTGAGAACCCGGATCGCTTCCTTCGCGGCGGCGTATCCACCCGTGCCCGAGGGGTTCCACCGGATACCGGCCGCCGATCCGAGATTGACGATCGAACCACCGCCGCGCAGGTGCGGGTGGCACGCCCGCATCATCCGCCAGGTGGCGGTCGGGCCGGACTCCATCCCGTCGCGGTACACGGCTTCGTCGAGTTCGAGCAACGTTCCCGGAGCGGGGGATTGCGCGTTGTTCACCAGGATGTTCAGACCACCGAACTCCTTCACCACGTCCGCGACGGTCGCCTCCACGGCCGCCGCGTCGGTCACGTCGCACACGTACGGCACCGCACGGCCGCCCCGAGCTTCGATCTCGACCGCGGTGGCACCGATCGTCTCCGCGGTGCGCCCCACGACGGCGACCGAGGCGCCGGCCGCGGCGAGCGCAAGTGCGATCCCTCGCCCGATGCCCTGGCCGGCGCCGGTCACGAGGGCGGTGCCACCCGCGAGGGGGGTGGTGGGAACGATCGGGTCCATGCGGGTCACGGCCATGCATACTCCTGAAGACGTCGGGACGGGACTCCATTGATCGGTTGATCAATGAATGTGGCAGAATACGGTCCGGAACAGGCCTCACCCAGGCCTTACGAGAGGACGACGGTGGACCCGCAGGAGCGTAAGAGACAGATACTCGACAGGTCGGCGGAGATCTTCGCCCGCAAGGGTGTCACCGCCACCACCATCCGCGAGATCGCCGATGCGGTCGGTGTCTACTCCGGAGCGCTCTACCACTACTTCCCGTCCAAGGAAGCGATCGTCACCGAGCTCATCCGCGAGTACATCACCGACCTCAACGAACGGTGCCGCGAGGTGCTCGCCCGGTCGCTACCGCCGGTCGAGCGACTCGAGGCCTTCACACAGATCGCGCTGGAGACCTCCGAGGACTATCACGGCGCGACCTCCATCTGGCGACGCGAAGGCGAGTACATGCGCGAGCGCGTCGTCGAGGCCGACATGGTCTCCTCTGCCGACGCCATGGAAGTCGCATGGCGCGAGGCCATCCGGGACGGCATCGCGGAAGGGGTCTTCCGCACCGACATCGATCCCGAAGCGTTCCGGGAACTGATCTACGACGCGGTCTGGCATGCCTCCCGCTGGTACCGGCCCGGACCGAACCGCACCCTCGCCGATCTCTCGCGCACCATCGTGTCGTTGTTCGTCGACGGCTTCCGCCGACGCGACACATGATCCGCCCCGCCGCGTACGGCGGGACGGATCATCGGATCACTCCGCCGAACCGCTGAGGTTCTCCTCGACCTCCTTGTGCCACGACTCGAGCGCACGGGAGGTGTCCACCTCGAACTCGAAACGCTGCGTCATGTCCGGCGTGACGTCCTCGAGGTCGACGTAGAACTGGTTGTACCAGCGACGCAGCTGGTAGACCGGGCCGTCCTCCTCCGTGAGGAGCGGATTCTCGATGCGGGACTTGTGCTTCCAGATCTCGATGTCCTGGGCGAACTGCTCCTCGAGACCGTCGGTGAACATCTTCGCCATCTCGGCGGCCTGCTCCTCGGACATGCCCTCGATCTTCTTGACGATCGTGCCGAACTGCAGCACGAACGAGTTGTTCGTGACCGGGTAGTGGCAGTTGATCAGCTTCGACTCGATGGTCGTGCCCTCGGAGACCGTGTAGATCGTATCGAGCATGAAGGACGGACCGTAGTAGAAGGCGTCCGAGATCGTCTGCGCCTCCGGCAGATCCATCTGCACACCGGTCTTGATGTCGTCGCGCCCGTAGGAGCGCATGTGCTGGCCGGCGATGTGCCCGTCGAAGACGTTCTTGAAGTACTCGGGCATCTGGAAGTGCACGTAGAAGAAGTGCGCCATATCGACGACGTTGTCGACGATCTCACGGCAGTGCGATCCCTCGACGTGGATGGTCGTCCACGTCCAGTCGCTCCACTGCCCGTCCTCGTAGCCCTCGATCTCGGGGATCGCGAGCTCGGGAGTGGGCTCACTACCCTGCGGGCAGTGCCAGACGAACAGAACGCCGTTGCGCTCCATCGTCGTCCACGCCTTGGTACGGCCGAGCTTCGGCGTGCGGCGCGCGTACGGCACCGCTTCGCAACGACCCTGGCCGTTCCAGCGCCAGTCGTGGAACGGGCACGCGATGGTGTCGCCCTTGATCTCGCCGCGCGCAAGGTTGCCGCCCATGTGCCGGCAGAAGGCGTCGAGCACGTGCAGCTTTCCTGCCGTGTCGGCGAAGACCACCAGGTCGGTGCCGAACACCTTGACCTGATGCGGCTTTCCGTCACGGAAGTTCTTGGCGAGGCCGATGCAGTGCCATCCGCGCGCGAAGCGGGTGGGGTTGGTACCGGGATCGATGTTGCGGATCTCGATCCGCTCCTGGGGGACGGTCATGGTTTCTCCTGGGCTGGCAAGGGGTGAAGGCGAACGGCGGTCACCGGGCTGAGGTGACTGCCTCCGTGGAAGCGAGAGGAGCGATGGCAGGGTCGACTCGGTGGCCGGTCCGGATCACCCCGTCGGACACCGCCTCGTCCACCGTGCGGTCGAGTGCCTCACAGCGCATCACGTAGGCACCGGGACCGCACGCGGCGGCGGCCGCGATCTCGCGGCATGCCTGCCTGGCCTCGTCGGACCACTGGATACTGGTATGAGCGGGGCTGTACTTCGCGACGAGCACGCGAGCGTCACAGGTGTGACAGGCGAGCGACTGCATTGTTTCCGGTTCCCTTCCTCGGATGAGTCGAGAGTAGGAACCGCGATGTGGGCGGCGACACAGCTTTTCAGCCCAGCGGGACAATCGCTCTTCCACCGATCTCCCGGCGACTGCGTCAACGTGGGAGTAGGCGGGGGATGCGGACGCGGAACGTCGAGCCGACACCCTTCTCCGATTCCACTTCCACCTTCCCGCCGTGCGCTGCGACCAGCGCGGCGACGATCGACAGACCCAGCCCGCTCCCACCTGACGCTCGGGTGCGGGAGGCATCGGCGCGGTAGAAGCGTTCGAAGACGCGCTCCCGGTCGTCGGGGTCGAGACCCGGGCCGGTGTCGGCGACTTCCAAGACAGCATCGGTGTCCGCGGTGCCCACCCGCACCGTGACGTCGGCGCCGGGTGGGGTGTGGGTCAACGCGTTGGTGACGAGATTGCTCAACACCTGACGCAGACGGGCGTCGTCGCCGAGAACCTCGGGAGTTCCCGGGCCGTCGATGATGTCGAGGGTGATGGTTCGTTCGGGTGCGACGGCACGCGCGTTGTGCACCGCGTCGGCGGCGACCGCGAGCAGGTCCACCGGGGAACGGTCGAGCGGGCGTTGTTCGTCGAGTCGTGCGAGCATCAGCAGGTCCTCGACGAGCAGGCCCATACGCCGCGCTTCGCGTTCGATGCGTTCCATGAGCATGCCGGTGTCGGTGCTCGCGCCCTGCCGGTACAGCTCGGCGAAGCCACGGATGGTGGTGAGCGGGGTGCGGAGTTCGTGGCCGGCGTCGGCGACGAAGCGACGCATTTTCTCCTCCGAGCGTCTCGCCGACTCCTCGGATGCCGCGGTCGCTGCGAATGCCGATTCGATCCTGCCCAGCATCGCGTTGAAGGTCACCGACAACCGGCCGATCTCGGTACGGGGATCGCCCTCGGGTACCCGCTCGCTGAGGTCGCCTTCGGCGATCGCTGCAGCGGTGCGCTCGACCTCGTCCAACGGACGCAGACTCATACGCACAACGACGCCCCCGGCCACCGCCAGCGCGACCAGCACGACGGCACCGATCACCGTCTGCAGCACGACGAGCCTGTCCACCGTCTCCTCGGTCTCGGCGAGGCTCATGCCGACCGTCGTCACGACACCCGACGCATTCTCGGTGCTCATCACCCGCCAGTGCGGACCGTCGTCACCCGCGGATCCGACGGTGACCGGCCTGCCCGTCGGGTCGTCCGACACGTCGGGGGCGGTCGACTCGTCGTTGACGACGAACAGCACCCGGCCGTCGGCGTCGACGGCCTGCACGTAGAAGGGACTCGGTGGTCGCCGGGAGTTGGGGGCGTCCAGCGGGGGTGTGGGTGGTGGCCGGTCGGGACGCGCCCAGGTGCGTGCGGCCTCCTCGAGGTCCCGGTCGACACGCGAGAGCAGGGAGTTCTGCAGAGCCGACGTGACCGCGACACCCGACGCGAGCAGACCGATGCCGGCCAGGAGCACCAGGGCGGCCACCAGCGTCCAACGGAGTGGCAGCGCCCGTAGGCGGTTCATGTGCGGGGTTCCCGCATCACATAGCCGACGCCGCGCACCGTGTGGATGAGGGGGACGTCGCCGGTGTCGACCTTGCGTCGCAAGTACGACACATACGACTCGACCACCCCGACCTCACCGCCGAAGTCGTAGTTCCACACGTGTTCGAGGATGCGGGGCTTGCTCAGCACCGTCCCGGCGTTGAGCATCAAGTACCGCAGCAGCGTGAACTCGGTGGGCGACAGCGACACGGGTTTGCCGGCCTTGAAGACCTCGTGGGTGTCCTCGTCGAGTTCGAGGTCGGCGAAGGCGATACGCGAGCTGCGTTCGGCCTCGGACACCTTGCCGGCGCGACGCAGGATCGTGCGCAGCCGGGCGATGACCTCTTCGAGGCTGAACGGTTTGGTGACGTAGTCGTCGGCGCCGAGCGTCAGCCCCGCGACCTTGTCCTCCACCGCGTCCTTCGCCGTCAGGAACAGCACGGGCGCGTCGATGCCGTCGGCGCGCAGGCGGCGCAGCATGCCCATGCCGTCCATCCCGGGCATCATCACGTCGAGGATCACCGCGTCGGGTCGGAAGCGACGTGCCTTGTCGAGTCCTTCGGCGCCGTTGCTCGCGGTCTCCACCTCGAAGCCCTGGAACTTCAGGCTCACGGACAGCAGTTCGACGATGCTGGGCTCGTCGTCGACGACGAGCACGCGCGCTTCGGGAATCCGGTCGGTCACGCATCGATTGTCGCGGGTGAGGCTGACGCCCCGCTCGAGGAAGCCTGGCAGTTTCCTGTGAGTCTCCCGATTGCCAGCGAACTGCCAGGAAACCTCCAAGGCTCCTCGAGGTGACGGGTGTGTGCTGTCGGGGTGAACAACGGCTTCCAGCAGACCGCGAGCAAACTGCACGCGTTCAACCGGTACGAGATCAAGTACTTCGTCGACGAGATGAAGGTGCCCGAGCTGCGGCGCGAGCTCGCCGCCCGGATGGACACCGATCCGCACTCCCCGCACGGCGGGTATCCGGTGACGTCGCTCTATTACGACACCCCGGATCTACGGTTCTACTGGGAGAAGATCGAGGGCCTGAAGTTCCGCCGCAAGGTGCGCATGCGGCTGTACGGAGATCCGGCCGCGTGCACCGACGACACTCCCGTGCAGGTCGAGATCAAGCAGCGCGTCAACCGGGTGACCCAGAAGCGTCGCACCGCCCTCCCCTACGGCGTCGCCCTGCGATGGCTGAACGGACGTGAAGACATCGAGTGCGACGACTCGCAGCGGCCGTTCGTGAACGAGGTCTCCGGCCTCGTGGGGAATCTGGATCTGCGACCGATCGTGACCACCGGCTATCTGCGCGAGGCGTTCGTCGGACGCGACGCCGACCTCGGCCTGCGCGTGACGATCGACCACAAGGTGCACGGCCGCGACCGCGACTTCCACTTCGCGTCCGGCGCCGAGAACCGCTTCATCATCCCGCCGAAGCTGGCCATCGTGGAGCTCAAGGCCAACGAGCGGGTGCCCTACTGGGCGACGGATCTGACGGCGCGGCTGGACATGTCGGTGATCCGGGTATCGAAGTACTGCCAGTCGGTCGAGGCGTTCGGGCTCGCACCCCGGTCCCGTTTCGGCGCACCGGAACTGGTGCTGCCGGACGGCATCGATGCGCGGGTACCCGCAGATCTTCTTTCCACCGAACCGATTCCGGTTCGCTGACTTTCCCTTTCAGAAACAAGGACGGATATGAATTTCGATTTCCAGGATCTCAGTGGCACGTTCACGACCTTCGACATCGTGGTGTCGCTGGCGTTGTCGTTCGTGTTGTCGAGTGTGATCGCGTGGGTCTACCGCTACACGCACAAGAACGTCTCCTACAGCCAGTCCTACGTGCAGACGCTGGTGCTGGTCGGCATGGTCATCGCGCTCATCATGCTGGTGGTCGGATCGAACATCGCCCGGGCGTTCGCTCTCGTCGGCGCGTTGTCGGTGGTGCGATTCCGCAACGCCATCAAGGAAACCCGTGATGTCGGGTTCATCTTCCTGGTGATGGCCATCGGCATGACCACCGGTACCCGCTTCTACGTGCTCGCCATCGCGGCGACCGTCGCGATCTGCCTCGTGCTGCTGATCATGAACAAGTTCAACTGGTTCAAGCTCGACGTGCAGCGTCAGGTGGTCAAGGTGCAGGTGCCGCCGGAGCCCGCCTACACCAGCACCGTCGAGGACGTTCTCATCAAGCACTGCAGTGAATACGAGCTGGTGTCCACCGAATCCGTCCGCGCCGGCGCCCTGGTGGAGCTGTACTACACGGCGCAGCTGAAGAAGGGCACGAGCTCGAACGATCTGATCGCCGCTCTGAGCGCCGTCAATGCCGGCCAGCGGGTGAGCGTCCTGACCGGATACGACCAGACCGACCTGTGATGACGGCATCGACACCGCGGCGCCGGCTGCGACACCGGATACCGACCTCGCTGCGTCGGCACTGGAAACTGCCGGTGGCGTTCGTCGCGTTCGTCGCGATCGTGGCCACGGCCTTCGGAGCGACGCGCGTGCGGCCCTACATCACCGGTGACCCGACGATCATCTCCTCGGAGATCACCCAGAACGTCGCCGGCACAGTCGATCTGTTCGACGCCTCCGTCACGCACGAGTTGTCGCTCGAGATCGGCGACTCCGAGTACGACGACATGATCTCCGCATACGAGAAGGACGGCGACAAGGAGTGGGTGGTCGCCGATGTGGTCATCGACGGCACCCGCATCGACGACGTGGGTGTGCGCCTGAAGGGCAACTCGACGCTGCGCGGCCTGCAGGGCGAGGGTTTCGATCAGGCGCAGGGCCCGCCCGGGATGGAAGGCATGACGCAGGTGGACCCGGAGGATCCGACCTCACTGCCCTTGCTGATCCGTTTCGACAAGTACGTCGACGGTCGCGCGTATCAGGGCATGACCGAACTGTCGGTGCGGCCGGGCTCGCCGGTGATCAACGAGGCGATGGCGTTGTCGCTCACCGCCGAGACCGATCAGCCGACCCAGCGGTACGCGTACACGGTGTACTCGGTCAACGACAGCGCCACCGCGACGCGACTGGTGCTCGAGCATCCTGACGAGCAGTACGCCAACTCGCTGTTCGACTCCCCCGGCTATCTCTACAAGGCCGATGCGTCGTCGCGGTTCGAGTACGTCGGAGACGACCAGTCGGACTACGCCGACCAGTTCAAGGAGATCAATGCCGCCGATTCCGGGACGCTGCAACCGATCATCAGCTTCCTGCAGTGGATGGACTCGGCCGACGACGCCGAATTCGACGCGCACCTCGCCGACTGGGTCGACGTCGAGTCCTTCGCTCGGTACGTCGCGACTCAGAACCTGCTCGTCAACTTCGATGACATGGCCGGACCCGGTCAGAACTACTACCTCTGGTACGACCTCGACACGAAGAAACTGTCGGTGGTCTCGTGGGATCTGAACATGGCCATGCAGGGCGACACGACCGCCGGCCCCGACGACACCATCTCCATGATGGACGGCATGGGACCGGGCGGCCCCGGAGGAAGCACGGAGGGTGCACCCCAGCCACCGACGATGCAGCAGGGCGACGCACCGGCGATGCAGCCCGGGCGCGGTGGTCCTCCGCAGGGCATGCCGGGCGGCGCGCCATCGGAGGGGATGCCCCAGGGCATGCCACCGGGAATGCCGGGAGGTGACGGGGAAGGTCGGGGCCCGATGGGTGGCAACACACTGAAGACCCGTTTCCTCGACTCCGACGCCTTCACGGAGATCTACCACCAGGCGTACCAGGAACTGTCCGAGCAGATCTACGGCAGCGGTCTGGCGCTCGAGGTTCTCGACGAGGTGGCGGCGTCGGTGCCGACCTCCGACGGACTCACGGCCGAGGCGCTGCAGGAGAGCGTCGACTCGATGCGTTCGTGGATCGAGGAACGTACGCAGGCACAGCTTCAGTGGATTCAGCCCCGCTGAGCGGGGTCGGATCCACCGAAGTTGCGGATACTGTCTGGCCATGACTTCCGAAGAGATCCTGCTCGTCGAGCAGCGCGATTCCGTCCGCATTCTCACCTTCAACCGCCCGGAGGCGCGGAATGCGCTGAGCTCGGCGCTCATCGATGCCCTGCGCACCGAGATCGCCGCCGCGGAGGTGGACGACGAGACGAACGTCGTGGTCCTCACCGGCACCGACCCGGCCTTCTGCGCCGGACTCGACCTGCAGGAACTCGGAGAAAGCGGAGGCAACCTGTCGCTGGTCTCCGGCGCCGACCTCCCTGTCGGTCATCCGTGGAAGCCCATCTCCAAGCCGATCATCGGCGCGGTGAACGGTGCCGCCATCACCGGCGGCCTCGAGATGGCGCTCGCGTGCGACTTCCTCATCGCGTCCGAGCGTGCCCGCTTCGCCGACACCCATGCGCGCGTCGGCGTCCTGCCGGGTTGGGGACTCACCCAGCGCCTGCCCGCGGCGGTGGGTCCGGGCTTCGCGCGTCGCATGAGCCTGTCCGGGAACTTCGTGGGCGCCGAGGAAGCGCTGCGTGCGGGTCTGGTGACGCAGGTCGTGGCTCACGACGAACTGCTCGACACGGCCGTGGAGGTCGCGCGGACGATCGCCGGCAACGACCAGCCGGGTGTGCGGGCGTTGCTTGCGTCGTACCGCCAGGCCGAGGAGCATGTCGTCGAACCGGCCCTACGGGTGGAGCAGCAGACCTCGGAAGAGTGGATGCGGGAGTTCTCGCCGTCGCGGGTCGCCGAGAGGCGGGCGGCAGTGATCGAACGTGGAAAGTCCCAGAACGCCGTGAACCCCAAGTCCTGAAACACCCATGACAAAAGGGTATTTCAGTCTAATCGGACAGATTTATCACGGAACCATAACAACTCGTGACGGCAGGTAACAGGCTCTGGGGCCTTCGCGAAGTATGGGACGGAAGTGAATTGATCTTGCGGATCTTTCACTTCCCGCGTCCGTTCGCGGGCGTGCCCATCCACAACAACATGGAGGTATTCCTATGCTGCTCGGATCTCTCGCACTGACCCTCGGTGGACTGCTCGCCGCCCTCGGCATCATTCTCTGACAGCCGGACCGATCGACTCCGCGCCCGCACTCCCCCTGCGTGCGGGCGCGGTTCGGTCTATTCGGACGAATCCACTTCAGGAGTCCGGAAAACCGTGTCCTCTCGACGCTTTTCGGACATCCTCTTCTCGAGTTCGTCCTTCTCGCGCTGCGCCATCTCGGGGTCGACGTCCTCACCCGGGACGGGTCCGGGATCTGTAGCCGGTGCGCCCTGACCGGGATCGGCCGCGTCGATCTCGTCGGAGCCGGTGTGCTTGATCGGGAGAAACGGTTCCATGCTTGCCATGGATACGGATTCCCGACACCGATGCGCGCAAACAACTACTCCGGCAACGGAACGTTCTGCAGTCGCAGCTGACCGCGAGCGAGGACCTTGCCGGTCGTGGTGTCGGTGATGATCACCAGCCACAGTTGCTGAGTCCTCCCCTGCTGCAACGGTTCTGCCGTGACCGACGCACGGCATCCCGTCGTCGAGCGCAGGAAGTCGGTCGAGTTGTTGACGCCGACGGCGAACTGACCGCGCTCGAGTACCGCGGCACTTGCGCCGATGCTGCCGGCAGTTTCGACGATGGTCGCGTAGAGCCCGCCGTGCACGACTCCCCACGGGGTGTGGTGGTCGGGTCCCAGGTCGACGTATCCGGTGACCTTCGTTCCGGCGGCTTCCTCGATGACGAAGCCGCTCGCCTCGACGAATCGGCTCGGCGGCTTCTGCCCGTAGTCCTCGATGGTCGGACGGGCCTCGACACTTCCGGTCATGACAACTCCTCGTTCACGCTGACTTCGATATCCACAGTTAGCCACTGTCAAGGCTGACTGTCAAGCATTAAGTCAGCTACCCTGTGGGCATGCAGTGGCTCGACTACAGCACCGACAACTGCTCGGTCCAGCGCACGATGGACGTCATCGGCGAGAAATGGACGATGATCGTTCTCCGCGAAGTGTTCAACGGCGTGCGACGTTTCGAGCAGATGCGCCGGCACACCGGCATCTCCGACCCCGTGCTGTCGGCCCGACTGCGCACCCTCGTCGAGGCCGGGATCCTCGACACCGTCCCCTACCGCGAGGAAGGCCGCCGCACGCGCAACGAGTACCGGCTCACCGACAAGGGCCGCGATCTCTACCCGATCCTCGTCGCCCTGCTCCAGTGGGGTGACAAATACTGCGCCGATCCGGAGGGTCCGTCGCTGCTCATCGAACATCGCGACTGCGGCGCGCCGGTCGAAGCGGTCGTGCAGTGCGCCCACGGCCACGGTCCGCTGAGGCCGAGCGAATCGCAGACCCGACCCGGCCCGACCGCGCGAAAACTCCCCGAGGGCACGAAGACATAACGAAATGAATTTTCGATCCTCGGCGGTGTTTGGCGCCGAGGCCACGGGTACTCCTGGCTCAGCGTCCCGGTGCGGACGCAGTCCGGATAACCGAACGACAGGAGGAACACATATGCACTTTGGATCTCTTGCGCTCCTCGGCGGACTGCCCGCGAAACCGGGCATCGCCCACTGAGCCAGCGCACGCCGCGTCCGCATCCATCAAGGGTGCGGACGCGGTCGTATGTGCGATGAATTTTGCGGGCACCGCGAGTCGGTATGGTCACCGACCGAAGGAGCCGACATGCCCGAACCCGTCACCCGCACGATCGACGTCCCCGGCGCGACTCTCGTCTACGACGTCCGCACCGCCCCCGGCGACACCACTCCTCTTCTGCTCGCCGGATCCCCGATGGACGCGAGCGGCTTCACCAGCCTCGTCTCCTACCTCGACGACCGGACGGTGATCACCTACGACCCGCGCGGCACGGGTCGCGGCACGCGCACCGACACGTCGATGCAGTCCACCCCGGCCCTGCACGCCGACGACCTGCGCCGGATCCTCGCCGAGCTCGATCTCGGTCCCGTCGACGTCTTCGCCAGCAGCGGCGGCGCGGTCAACGCGCTCGAACTCGTCTCGCGGCATCCCGAGCAGGTGCGCACGCTGGTCGCGCACGAACCGCCGATCGTCGAGTTGTTGCCTGATCGCATCGGGGCCGAAGCGGTGCGCGACGACATCCGCGACACCTATCAGCGCAGCGGCCTCGGGCCGGCCATGGCGAAGTTCATCGCACTGGTCAGCTATGAAGGTGAGCTGACCTCCGACTATCTCGACCGGCCTGCTCCGAACCCGTCCGACTTCGGCCTGCCCACCGAGGACGACGGGACCCGCGACGACGTGCTGCTGGGCCAGAACTGGATGTCGTGCACGGGCTACCACCCCGATCTCGACGCTCTGGCGAACGCGTCCACGCACATCGTCGTCGCAGGTGGTCGCGAATCGGTACGCCAGCTGTGCGGCCGCGCCTCGGCAGCGCTCGCCGAGCGACTCGGCACCACTCCGACGCTGTTCCCCGGCGATCACGGTGGCTTCATGGGAGCCGCCGAGGGCATGCCCGGCGATCCGGAAGCGTTCGCCGCCGTGCTCCGCGACGTGCTCCAACCGAGCCGCGTGTAATCCGTCCGATCCGCTCCCGCGCGCGTCGCGGTTCCCGCTTTCCGGAGGTCACCATGACCGAACCGCATTCCAGCCGTCCACCCGTGGTCGACCTCGCGGCCTGGCAGGCCGCGCGCGACGAACTCCTCGTTCGGGAGAAGGCCCACACGAAGGAGGGCGATGCCATCGCCGCGGCCCGCCGACGACTCCCGATGGTGGAGTTCGACGGAACGGTCGAGGTGGTCGGGCCCGACGGCCCGGTCCCCTTCCTCGACCTCTTCCAGGGCCGCAACGAACTCGTCGTCTACAAGCACATGTGGTACGACGGCGCGCCTCCGCAGGGACAGTGCGAGGGGTGCACGACCACGGCCTGGCACGTCCGCGATGCCGTCTACCTCAATGCTCGCGGAGTGTCGCTCGCGTTCGTCACCACTGGTCCGTGGGAGGAGATGGCGGCGTTCGTCGAGTTCATGGGATACACCCAGCCCTGGTATTCGGTGCGCGACGTCGCCGAACCCGTGGGCGGAGCGATGGGTTATCTCACCTCCTATCTCCGCGACGGTGACCGGACCTTCCTCACCTACTCCACGACGGGTCGCGGCACCGAAAGGGCCAACAGCTCGGCCGGCCTGCTCGACATGACCCCGTACGGACGCGGCGAGAGGTGGGAGGACAAACCCGAGGGGTGGCCGGAGGGAGACGACCCGTGCTGGTTCTGGCGCGCCGATGCCGACGGCAACGCGACATGGGATGAGACGAGCCGCCCGGTGCCGCAGTGGACCCGGCCCGGTGCGACTCCCGTCGAGACCCTCGGAAGGAAGAGCGACTGGCACTGATCACACCGACGGCGCCGCGCGCCTACCGTGGAACGAGGTGTTCCCGACGAAGGAGTGTGCGTGGCGGAATCGTCCGGGTCGAATCGTCCCGAGTCCGAATGGAACGGCCGGGATTGGTACGTGAACTTCGGCGAGCGCAGCCCGTCACGGAATTGGGACGACGGCCGCCGTTACGGCTTCGTCGCCGCCGGCGGTGGCCGCTGGTATTCGGATTCCTTGCAGGAGTTGACCGTCGGTGGCCGCGTCTTCGTCTACATCCCGAAGAACGGGTACGTCGGCATCGGCGTCGTGACCGGGCCGGCGGCACCGGCCGACGAGGCGACGCTCGTCGTCGACGGCCGGCCGGTCCCGTTCCGCAGCCTCGAGCTGAAGGCGCCGTATGTCCACGAGAGCGAGGGCACGGACCCGCACGAGGACCACCGCGAGTGGATCGTGCCGGTGCAGTGGACGCACACCGTCGCGCGCGAGGATGCCTTCCGCATCCCGGGGCTGTTCGCGAACCAGAACTCTGCGTGCCGTCTGCGTCATCGCTTCACCGTCGACACCGTGACGTCGTTCTTCGAGAACAATCCGGATGAGTGACGGCAGAATCTCTTTCGCACGATCACTCCGTGTCGCGCAGCGCGCTCCTGCGTTCGACGCGGCGCCGATCGGCCAGGTGGGCGTCGCGCAGCACTTCGAGCAGACGCGGCGTGGCCCGCTCGCCGGGTTCGACGACCGCGACCCACCCCAGTGAACCGTAGAGCGGGTGTGGCATGAACACGTCGGCCTCGGCGAAGTCGATCGTCGAGGGGTCGACGGACCGGGGCGGGTAGCCGAGCAGTTCGATGAACAGCTGCGACCCCGCATGCACGTTCACTCGCCATCGGCCCGGTTCGTCGAGGCGTGAATCCTCGTCGTCCGGATAGTTCTTCGTCACGATCGTCGCGTAGGGCTGCCGGTTGTGCGGGACCTCTCCGTCCGAGGTGTAGTAGAAGAAGTGATCGCCCCACGAGATCTCGGGATGCCCACTCCCCTCCTGTGGTGCGAGCTCGAGGACACCGTCGAAACTCCTGATCTCTGCGAGGATCTGTTCCATCGTCATACTTCGAGTGTCGCCTTGAAGTGCTTATGGAGGGTTCGGCTGTGGAGCACACGATGACGACGGGGCGCCTGGCCGCAGCCGTCGGATACTCCGTGCAGCAGGTGCGCGACCTCGAACGTCTCGGGGTGATCCCTCCTGCCGTACGAATGCCCAACGGCTATCGCAGATTCGGACCCGAACACGTCGCGGCTCTGCGTGCGTACCGCGCACTGGCTGTCGCGGTCGGGCCCATGGAGGCGCGCAGTGTCATGCACGATGTGCAGGCACTCCCCTACGACGAGGCGCTCGCTCGTGTCGTCGAACTCCACAGTGGGCTCGCGCGTGCACGCGACGAGAGTCTCGCCGCGCTCCGCGCACTCGACACCATCGTCGACGAGGCCGCCCACAACGCGCCTCCGCTGCCCCGCGACGCCATGAGCATCACCGAGCTGGCGACGGCGATCGGGGTGCGGTCGTCCACGCTGAGGTTCTGGGAGAAGGAGGGATTGGTCGCGCCCGAACGGACCGACCGCAACAGTATTCGGAGCTACTCACCCGCCGCGGCGCGGGATGCGCGGATCGTCGCCGCACTACGCGCGGGTGGCTACCGGATCCCGGCGGTCCGGGCGGTGATGGCAGCGATCGGAACCGACGACGACACCGACACCGCTCGGGATGCACTCCACGAGCGACTACGCACCATCGCCGTGCAATCCGAAGTGTTGCTGCGGGCCGGTGCAGACATCGCGAACCTGATCGGGAACGGGACTCCGCGCTCGCCTAACTCGAGTCCGACGAGTGCAACCGCCACGGCACACTCGTCACCATCACCCCGGGCTGGAACAGCAGACGACTCTTGAGCCGCAGCGCGCTCTGATTGTGGAGCAGATTCTCCCACCAGTGCCCCACGACGTATTCGGGGATGAAGACGGTGACCACATCGCGCGGCGAATTGCCCCGCACCCGCCTGACGTAGTCGAGCACCGGTCGTGTGATCTCCCGGTACGGCGACTCCAGCACCTTCAACGGAATAGTGATGTCGCTGGCCTCCCACTCACGCACAAGAGCACGGGTGTCCTCCTCGTCGACGTCGACGGTGATCGCCTCGAGGGTGTCGGGATGGGTGGCCGAGGCGTACGCGAGCGCCCGACGAGTCGGATGGTGCAGCTTGGCCACGAGCACGATCGAATACGTACGGCTGGGCAGCAGACCGTCCCATTTACCGGCGTCGAGTTCGGCCGCCACGCGTCGGTAGTGATGGTTGACGGCCCGCATCGTCACGAAGACGGTCATCATGGCGAGGATCGCTATCCATGCGCCGGCTACGAATTTCGTGATGAGCACGATGATCAGGACTGTCCCCGTCATCGCCAGGCCGACACCGTTGACGACGCGCGAGCGTTGCATCCTCCGCCGGTGACGGGTGTCCGTCTCGGTCGCCAACAGTCGGGTCCAGTGGCGCACCATGCCGGTCTGACTCAACGTGAAGGAGACGAACACCCCGACGATGTAGAGCTGGATGAGATGGGTGACCTCGGCATCGAACAGCCAGACGAACACGATGGCTGCGAGGGTCAGGAAGACGATGCCGTTGCTGAACGCGAGCCGGTCACCTCGGGTGCGCAGCTGCGTCGGCAGGTGTTTGTCCTGCGCGAGCACCGAGGCGAGAACCGGGAAACCGTTGAACGCGGTGTTGGCGGCAAGGACGAGGATCAACGCGGTCACAGCAGTCACCAGGTAGAAGCCGAGCGGGAAGCCGGCGAAGACCGTCTCGGCAACCTGTGCGACCAGCGTCTTCTGGTGGTATCCCTCCGGCGCCCCGAGCAGTTGCGTCGCGGGGTCTGCGGCGACGACGACGCCCAGTCGCTCGGCGAGCACGATGATGCCCATGAGCAGCGTGATCGCGATGGCGCCCAGCATGAGCAGGGTGGTGGCGGCGTTGTGCGATTTCGGTTTCCGGAAGGCCGGCACCCCGTTGCTGATGGCCTCTACTCCTGTCAGTGCCGCACACCCCGACGAGAACGCGCGGGCAAGAAGGAATGCGAAAGCCAGTCCGGTCAGGTGGGATTGTTCGGCGACGAGTTCGTAGTGCGACGACTCGGCGCGCAGAGGGGCGTCGAACACGACGAGACGTACGAACCCCCAGACCAGCATCACCCCGATGCAGAACATGAAGGCGTAGGTGGGGATGGCGAAAGCCGTGCCCGCTTCGCGGAGTCCCCGCAGGTTCACTGCGGTGAGAAGGGTGATCGCGGCGATCGCGAACAGCACCTTGTGGTGTTCGACGAAGGGGATCGCCGACCCGATGTTCTGGGCGGCCGACGAGATCGACACGGCGACCGTCAGCACGTAATCGACGATCAGGGCGCTGCCCACCGTCAGGCCGGCCATCGCACCGAGGTTCTTCGTCGCCACTTCGTAGTCGCCGCCCCCGGAGGGGTAGGCATGCACGTTCTGCCGGTAGCTCGCGACCACCACGACCAGGACGACCGCGACGGCGAGACCGATCCAGCCGGAGAACGCGTAGGCGGACAGGCCCGCCACCGACAGCACCAGGAAGATCTCCTCCGGTGCATAGGCGACGGACGACAGGGCGTCGGACGCGAACACCGGCAGGGCTACGCGTTTCGGCAACAGGGTGTGGCCGAGGGTGTCGCTGCGCAGCGGCCTTCCCAGCAACATCCGTTTGGTGACGTTGTCACGGCCCTTGTGGATGGTTACGGCCACGACCATCGACTCCTGTCCGGCGCATACCCGCGCACGCAGAAGCGAACGGTACGCTTGAATTACGACGCTCGCCATAGGTGCAGATCGGGCAAATTCACCCCGTCGATCACCCCTCGATGAAGTTGGCAGGTGAAAGAATCGTGGGTAGCGTGGAGTCGTTGTTGCTCCTCGCAACAAAGCGTGCCGTGTCTCCTCCCCTTTGACATGGCACGGACGGACCCCGTCGGCCCCTCCCCTCGTTAAGCCGACGGGGTTCTCTCATTGGTTCCCGCCCGTGCCGGGGTTCACACGTTTTCGTACAGAACGGTCCGTTTTACGGATTTTGCGGCGATCCCGTACAGCGGCAGCAGAACTTGACTCGTTCACCATGCGCGCGGTCGACTATTTTCCTTCACCACGCTCACGATCCGGAGAACCCTGATGACCGATTCCATCCTCGAGCTCTACGTCAACGACGGATTGTCCGACGAGGAAATCGATCAGCAGAGGGCCGCCTACGGGCCGCTCACCGAGGACGTGCGCGAACTGATCCGGCTCGCACTGCAGACCCGCGTGGATGCCGACGACGTCGCGCGGGCGCGGGAACACCTTGCGGCCGCGCGCGAGATCCTCGAACGCGACCGGGAGGACGGCCCGTACGGCACCCGGTTCAACGATTCGGGCCGATTCCGCAATTGGGGCAATGCCGCAATAGGCCTGCGCAACGCCATCGCGCCGATCGGTGACATCCACGAGGACGACGACGGTCGCGTGTGGACGGACATCCACCTCGGTCCCGTCTACGAGGGGCCGGCCGGGCACGTGCACGGCGGAGTCTCCGCGCTGCTGCTCGACCAGATCCTCGGCGACGCCGCGCGCATCTCGGGATATCCAGGGATGACGGGCACGCTCACCATCCGCTACCGCAAGCGCACGCCCCTCGGCGCTCTGCGCGTGGAGGCGAAACTCGACCGTGTCGAAGGACGTAAGGCGTTCGTCGTCGGGCACATCGCCGACCCGGAGGGGATCTGCGTGGAAGCGGAAGGCATCTTCATCGCCCCGGTATGGATGGTGCAGCAGCGCGACTCGTTCGCGGAGACACCGAGGCCCGAATAGGCTCACAACCGAGAAGTGAGGCTCACAACGCCCATGGTCGACCATCAGGGTTGCGAGCCTCACCTGTGCGTTGTGAACCTCCGAACGACGTAACCCTTCCGTCGTCGACCACAGAATGGCAATATCACTCTCATGAGCGAGAATGGCATTTCCGCAAGTCAGCGGCCGTCGGTGACGATGAGCCGGTACACCTTCACCGCCGACTTCGGCCTGACGTCGCTCCAGCTGAGCAAGGAACGCGCGGTCATGCGCGCCGACCTGCACGACAAGCTGCGCAACGACGCCAGCGCCGCAGCACTCGGGGTGCTCACCACCGTGGTGGACATCGTCACGTCCACCCCACCACTCGCCGTGTGCAGCCCGGACTGGGTCGCGACCCAGGACCTCTCCATCCACACGGCCGAACCACTCACCGAGGGGCCGGTCGTCGTCGACACCCGCCTGGTGCGCGTCGGCAAGAAGACCGTGCACGTCGCCGCGGAGATCTTCGACGGGTGCGGCATCACCGACATGGGCGAGCTCGTCGCCGCCCTCGACGACGACAGGCTACGACCGGCGGGGCGCGGTCTCGTCACCTTCGTGCGACTTCCTCGCACCGCTGCAGCCGGTTCGGACTACTACAACCCCGGCGAGTGGGTGGGCACCATCCGCGAATATCCCAGCGAGCACGTCGAGGGATCGATCTACTCCCGATTGGGGATGCGCACCCTCGACGCACACACCGGGGCACTCGAACTCGATCTCACTCCGTTCGTGGCCAACATGATCGGCACCATCCAGGGTGGCGCCCAGGCGCTGCTCGCCGAGCACGCGGCGCACACCGTCCTCCCGGGTTTCGTGGCCACCGATATCCAGGCCCACTACCTGTCGCAGGTGAAGGTGGGGCCGGCGCGGTCGCACGTCACGGTGGTCCGTGAGACGAAGGACCATGCGGTCGTCGACGTCCGCCTCGTGGACGCCGGAGCCGACGATCAGGTGCTCGCCCTGACGACGGTCACCCTGCAACGCCTGAGCTGATACCCATGTTGCGAGAGTCACGACTTGCGACTCGGTGGGCCCGACTCCTCCGCCAGTACAGTTGATCGATATCCGGCAGGAGCGAGAGGAGTCGACCGTGCAGAATGCCGTGTTCTACTCGCTCGTCGCGATGTGCTCGTTGTTCGCCGCGTCGACGTGGTGCCTCTCTCGCCCTCATCTGCTGTCGAGCGCGGCAGCGCTCGTGGCCTCCGGACTCTGGGTGCTGATGAACGGGCCTCTCGAGGGGCGCGTGCTGTACTCGGTGACGCCGAACCACGGATTGACCGAGGCCGACCTGCTCTCGGGAGTCGGCGTGTGCATCGCAGCCTGGGGTTTCTGGACGACGCGGAATCGTCGGCGCCGTCGGCGTTCGCAGCGGCAGACGTCGTACCGCAGGCATCCCGACGGGTCCCGAGCCATGCCGACCCCCGTCTTTCCGGCGGGAAGCGACGTCGAAGCGGGCCCCATCCGCCGCAAAGCAGGATGAACGTCCCGGTTCGACGCCGAGAAGATTTCTCAGGTCTCGTTTCAGTATCGGCTCTGGACGAGTGCCCAACTCTCACCTAAGCTCCAAAGCGGCCACGGCGTAGGTGGCCGTGTCTCCCTAGAGTCCTCCCCGACACAGGAGATACAGCGCGAGGCCCCGCCGGCTCCTCCCCTCGAATCGCCGGCGGGGCCCTTCCCTGTCGGCCTCCCCGACGTCAGGGGCAGATCGAATGGTAATCGGGTCCCGATGTCCGGTTCGTCCTGCGTTCGGACAAAACACTGGGTAACCCTTGTGACCTTCGTCTCTGCTGCGCTGTTCAGAGCATAGAGCAATTTGCTCACCCGCGTGCATAGATCTTTTTCGAGTTCACCCGAAAGATCAACTCGCAGAGTCCTTTTTGTCACTTTCGCGCGGTCCGCATTCTTCCGTCAGGCACGGTCCGTCAGCTCGGTGTGCCCGGCCTGACGAGCACAGTGCGCGCAGCAGTAGACGGCATCCGTCGACTCCACGCCGTGCCCGAGGATGCAGCAGTGGCAGTGGGCGCACTGCGGTGCCATCGCGGTGATCGCGCACTCGAAACTGTCGACGGTGACCGAGACATCCCCACGCGTGAGGGTGAAGGCCTTGTCGTAGTCGTTGCCGCACGTGTCGCAGGTGGCCATGACTCTCCTCCTCGGCGTCGCGACCGGACGGTGTCCGGTCTCCTTCCGGTCGGGTACCCGCAACCGCCGGAACACACGAGCCCGCCCGCACCGATTCGGTGCGGGCGGGCTCGTGGACGAGGGATCTATACCGGTTCGGGTTCCTTCGCTTCGTGCTTCGCAGCTTCCTGCTGCGCGGCCTCGAGCTTCAGGCGCTGTCCGAGCACCGACTTGCGGCGGCCGTAGACGAAGTAGATCGCCACGCCCAGGACCATCCAGACCGCGAATCGGATCCACGTCTCGACCGAGAGGTTGAGCATGAGCCAACCGCAGGCGAGCACCGCGAGGATCGGGACCAGCGGCACGAACGGCACTCGGAATCCGCGGGGCAGGTCGGGGCGGGTACGACGGAGCACCATCACGCCGACGCAGACCAGGACGAAGGCGAACAGGGTGCCGATGTTGACCATCTCCTCGAGCACACCCATCGGGAACACCGCGGCGAGGACGGCCACGACACCACCGACCATCAGGGTGATGCGCACGGGCACACCCTTGTGGTTCGTGACGGCGAGCTTGCGGGTGACGAGTCCGTCGCGGGACATCGCGAACAGCACGCGGGTCTGGCCGAGCATCATCACCATCACGACGGTGGTGAGGCCGGCGAGACCGCCGATGTTGATGGCCATCTGCGCCCAGGTGACGCCGTGCGCCTCGAACGCCGTGGCCAGCGTGGCGCTGCCGTCGCCGACCAGTTCGCTGCCGGTGCGCAGGTCGGTGTACCTCACCATGCCGGTGAGCACGAGGGTGACGCCGACGTAGAGGACGGTGACGATCGCCAGCGAACCGAAGATGCCGCGGGGCAGTGCCTTCTGCGGGTTCTTGGTCTCCTCGGCGGTGGTGGCGACGACGTCGAAGCCGATGAAGGCGAAGAAGACCAGGCTCGCCGCGGCGAGGAGGCCGTACCAGCCGTAGGTGCTACCACCCGCGCCGGTGAGGGCCGAGAACAGCGACTGGTGCATGCCGGCTGCGGCGCTCTGCGTCTCCTCGGCCGGCGGGACGTACGGGGAGTAGTTGGACTTGTCGATGTAGAAGATGCCGACGACGATGACGAGCAGGACCACCGCGACCTTGATGGCGGTGACGACGGCGGAAACCCGCGACGAGACCTTGGTGCCGATCGCGAGGATGATCGTGATGGCGCCGACGATGAGCAGCGACCCCCAGTCGACCGTGATCGGTCCGAGGTCGATCGACGCGTCCCCGCCGAACATGCCCCCGAGATACATCGACCATCCCTTGGCGACGACCGCGGAGGCGAGGGCGAACTCGAGGATCAGATCCCATCCGATGATCCAGGCGACGAATTCACCGAAGGTGGCATAGGAGAAGGTGTAGGCGCTGCCGGCGACCGGTACCGCGGAGGCGAACTCCGCGTAACACAGTGCGGCGAGACCGCACGCGATCGCGGCGAGGACGAACGCCAGCGAGATGGACGGTCCGGCGAGATTACCGGCGGTGCGGGCGGTGAGGGTGAAGATTCCGGCTCCGACCACGACGGCGACGCCGAACACGGTCAGATCCTTGGCGGTCAGTTCTCGTCGTAGCCGCGAACCGGGTTCATCGGTATCCGCGATCGACTGTTCGACGGATTTGGTCCGCCAGATGCCGACTCCGGGCATTGTGTGCTCCTCGGGGTGATTGCGGCGCCCGCCACGCCCGGTCCGGGCGAGGGGTAGGCATGTCGCTCACTTCGCGCGCATTACGTTGCAGCAAGCCGTGTTTGCGTGAGCATTTGATGCAGCAATCATGGCACTGGCTCGTGAAGTGTCAATATCTTCCTGATCAGTTGAGCATTATGCTCGAGTGGTGACGCGCATCACAACGGAAAGGGTGTCATCGTGTTCAGTCTCGACCGGCTCGACGCAGCTCTCCTCGGAGAGCTCACGCGCAACCCCCGGGCAGGAATCGTCGACCTGTCGGCGAAGCTCGGCGTCGCCCGCAACACCGTGCAGTCGCGCATCAGGAAACTCGAGGAGTCCGGCGCCGTCACCGGATACCGACCGGTCGTCGACCTGCCGAAGCTGGGCGTGCCGCTGCAGGCGTTCATCGGCGCCGAGCTCGTCCAGGCGCGGATGGGGCATGTGATCGCCCAATTGGGCCGATTCCCAGAGGTATTGGAGGTCCACGCGACAACGGGCCGGGAGGATCTCCTGATCCGGATGGCGGCGCAGTCCCAGGAGGACCTCCTGCTGGTCCTCGAACGGCTCCACGCCATCGAGGGCGTCGCGCACACCACCACGACGCTCGCGCTCACCACACCGATCGAGTACCGGACGCAGCCGCTCGTCGAGCACATCACCCGCGATGCTGGGCACGGCCGGTCGTCGTCGGCCGGAAGCTCCTGAGAACACGAGAAGGGGAGGCACCTCGCGGTGCCTCCCCTTGTTCCCCTGTGCGGATCAGTTTCCCTGTGCGGACCAGTTCCCTTGTGCGGATCAGACGGTATCGATGCGCCGCTCGGCGATGCGGTTGGCGGCCGCGCCCGGCGTGACGCCGAGAGTGCTCGAGACGTCGAAGATCTCGGCGGTGCGGTCGAAGATCGACTCCACCCGCTCGCGGACGACGTCGGCGGCGGATCCGTCGACCTCACCGGCGACCTGGATCAGTCCGCCCGCGTTCGCGACATAGTCGGGCACCCAGACGATTCCGCGCTTGCCCAGCAGTCCCTCCACCTCGGGCTGCGCGAGCTGGTTGTTGGCCGCACCGCACACGAGACGTGCGTCGAGGTGGGCAGCGGTGGTCGAGGTCAACGTGCCGCCGAGGGCGCACGGGGCGTAGACGTCGGCGGACGAGGCGACGACGTTGTCGGTGACCTGCGCCGGGAACTCGTCGACCACGCGGGCGATCGCCGCGGGGTTCACGTCGGAGACGATCACCTCGGCACCGTCGGCGACGAGCAGCTTCACCAGCTCGTATCCGACCTTGCCGAGACCCTCGACACCGACCGTGCGACCCGCGAGAGTCTTTTGTCCCCAGACGGTCCGGGCGCCGGCACGCATGGCCTGGAAGACACCGAGCGCGGTCAGCGGCGAGCTGTCGCCGGAGCCGCCGGCGGCGACGGTGCGCCCCACGGCGTGGGCGGTGTGCCGGCCCACCACGTCGAGGTCCTCCGCGCGGGTTCCCACGTCGGCGGCGGTGATGTAGCGACCACCGAGCGACTCGACGAATCGTCCGTAGGCGGCGAGCAGTTCGTCGTTCTTGTCCGTCTTCGGATCACCGATGATGACGGCCTTGCCGCCACCGAGGTTCACACCCGACACCGCGGCCTTGTAGGTCATGCCCCACGACAGTCGCAGCACGTCCTCGAGCGCCGACATCTCGTCCGCATAGGGGTAGAAGCGGGTGCCACCGAGGGCGGGTCCGAGTGCGGTGGAGTGGATCGCGACGATGGCGCGCAATCCGGTGGCCGCGTCGTGGTGGAAGACGACCTGCTCGTGCGGGCGGTCGGCCAGGCGGGCCGAGCGGCCGAACACTCCGTCGGACGTGGTGAACTCGGGGAGGTCGAGGGCAGAGGTGGTCATCGGTGGGTTCCTTTGCAGCAGAGGGTGTTCGTGCGTCAGAAGTCGGTGTCGGCTCAGAAGTCGGTGTCGATGCCGAGCTCGGCGAGGCGGGCCCGGTACTGCTCGACGGAGCGGAGCTTGACGTCCTCGTAGCCGCGCACCATCTCGGGCAGGGCCGCGATCTCGGCGGCGCGGTCGTAGGAGTCGACGTCCAGGTCGGCGGCGAGCCGCTGGATCGTGGCGGTGTAGTGGGCGAGCAGAGCACGCTCGACGCGGCGGACGTGGGCGTAGCCGAAGGGATCGAGCTTCGTGCCACGCAGACGCTTCGCCTTGGCCAGAGCCTTCAGCGCGACATGCGATTTCGGTCCGAAGCCGACCTTCTTCTCACGGCCGAGTGCGCGCAGCGCCGGCGGGTGCAGGCGGTAGGTGAGCTTGTGGCCACCGGGAACCTGGCCCTGCACCTCGTCGAGGAAGGCCGGGTCGACGAGCATGCGGGCGACCTCGTACTCGTCCTTGTAGGCGGTGAACTTGAACAGCCCGCGGGCGACGGCCTCGCTGAAGTCCGTGCGGTTCGTGACGCGACGCTCGGCCTCCCAGGCTGCCTGCACCTGCCCGATGTAGCGGGCGGCGAGGGCTTCGCTCTGGAAATCGATCAGCGACGCGGCGCGGATCCGCACGAGCCGCTCGACCTCACCGGTGAAGGTGGTGCCGGCGAACAGACGCTCGGGTGCGACGGTGGCGGCGCGCTCCGTGCGGTCCGGTTCGGTCGCGGCGGCGAAGGCAGCGGGATCCGCGACGGCCACCCGGCCCCAGCGGAAGGCGGCGATGTTGGTCGCGACGGCCACACCGTTGATCTCGATGGCCTCCTCGATGGCGTCGGCGGGGATCTCGAGTCCGCCGAGCTGGTGGGCGGCGCCCACGACGAGGAAGTTCGCGGCCGAGGTCTCGCCGAACAGCGCCTGGGCTGCGGCGAGGGCGTCGAACGAGACGGTCGTGCGGGTCGCGGTGTCGAGGCGCGCGAGCAGGTCCTGCTCGTCGGGGTGCCGGACCGAGCGGTCGTAGACCATGTCGCCGGTGGGGACGCGGCTCGTCGACGCGACCGCCACGGTCTCCTCACGGTTCGCGTAGGCGAGGTTCTTCGGCTCGGTCGCGGTGAGCAGGTCGAGCGCGAGCAGAGCGGTGGCACCGCCCGGGCCGACGCGGTTGCCGGGCTCGAGTCCGTCGGCGGCGAAGCGCAGGTGGGAGACCACCGGGCCGGCCTTCTGGCTCATGCCGATCTGGTCGAGCGACTCGACCTCGAATCCGGCGCGCAGCGCGGCCGTGGCGAGCACCTGGTTGACGGTGACGATGCCGGTGCCGCCGATGCCCGCGAGGAAGACGTTGCGGGTGCCCTTCGGGGTGTCGATGGCGGCGTCCGGGATGCGCGGCGGGGTCGGAGCCTTGCGGCGCTTCGGCTTCTCCGGCGACGTCTCGACGGTCACGAAGGACGGGCAGTCGCCGTCGAGGCACGAGTAGTCGGTGTTGCAGGAGGTCTGGTCGATGCGGGTCTTCGAACCGAACTCGGTGTCGACCGGCTGCACCGACAGGCAGTTGCTCTTGACGCCGCAGTCGCCGCAGCCCTCGCACACCGCTTCGTTGATGACGACGCGGGTGGTGCGGGCGGGCAGGGTGCCGCGCTTGCGCTGACGGCGTGCGTCGGCGGCGCAGTGCTGGTCGTAGATGAGCACGGTGACGCCCTCGATCTCGCGCAGCAGCTTCTGTGCCTCGTCGAGCCGGTCGCGGTGCCAGACCTCGGTGCCGCGCGCGAGGGTGCGCTTGCGGAGGCGCTTCGGTTCGTCGGAGCAGATGATGATCTTGCGGACGCCCTCGGTGGTGAGCTTGTGGGTCAGCGCCGGGATCTTCAGGGCGCCTTCGGCGTCCTGCGCGCCGGTCATCGCGACGACGTCGTTGTAGAGCAGCTTGAAGGTGATGTTCACGCCGGCGGCGACGCACGCCTGCACGGCGAGCTGGCCGGAGTGGAAATAGGTTCCGTCGCCGAGGTTCTGGAACATGTGACCGATGTCGGTGAACGGCGCCTGGCCGATCCACTGCGCACCTTCGCCACCCATCTGGGTCAGGCCGGTGACGGCGCTGTCCTTGCGGCCGGACAGGGTGACGAGGGTGTGGCAGCCGATGCCGCCGCCGCCGATCGAACCCTCCGGCAGAGCGGTGGAGCGGTTGTGCGGGCAGCCGCTGCAGAAGTAGGGGGTGCGCTGGGTCGACAGCACCTCGAGCGACAACTGCGGCAGGGGTGCGGGGCCGAGTTCGACGTGGCCGCGCAGCACGCGACGCAGCGGGCCGCGCAGGCGACCGGCGGTGAGCTCACCGTCGACAGGCACGAGCGGGCGGCCGTCGGCGTCCTTCTTGCCGACGATCTGCGGGGCGTTCGCGGTGCCGTAGAGGATCTCGCGGATCTGGGTCTCGACGAAGGCGGTCTTGTCCTCGACCACGATCAGTTCGTCGAGGCCGCGGGCGAATTCGCGGACGATCTCGGGACCGATGGGGTACGGCATGCCGATGCGCAGCAGGCGGATGCCGGCGCGGTGCAGCGCGGCGTCGTCGACACCGAGGTCGAGCAGGGCCTGGCGCAGGGCGTCGAAGGTGGTGCCGGTGGCGGCGAGGCCGACGCGGGCCTGCGGCGGGTCGACCTCGATCACGTCGAGGCCGTTGAGGCGGCCGTATTCCTGGACGATCTTCCAGCGCGGGCCGTAGAGGTCGGCCTCGGCGATGACGCTGTCGCCGGGCGCGGCCATGGGGCGCTGCTTGTAGACGAATGGCCGTCCTTCCCATTCGATCTCGGGGACCGTGATGGGCAGGTCGGAGATGGAGCCGTCGACGGACCAGGCGCCGTCGGCGACGTCCGCGACGATCTTGAGGGCGACGAGGCATCCCGAGGCGCGTGACAGCGCGACGCCGTGCAGGCCCATCGTGACGATCTCGGCGGCGTTGCGCGGGAACAGGACCGGGATGCCGAGGGCGGCGAGGGATCGCTCGCTGACGGCGGGCACGGTCGACGACTTCGACGCGGGGTCGTCGCCCACCATGAGCAGCACGCCGCCGTTCGGGTTCACCCCGTACATGTTGGCGTGGCGCAGCGCGTCGGTGGCACGGTCGAGGCCGGGGCCCTTGCCGTACCAGACGCCGACGACGCCGTCGTGGGTCGGCGTGCCGGCACCGAGCTGTCCCTGGCTGCCCCACACGGCGGTGGCGGCGAGTTCCTCGTTGAATCCGGGGACGAAGGTGATGTCGTGCTCGGCGAGGACCTTCGGCATGCCGTGGAGCATCTTGTCGAGACCACCGAGGGGGCTGCCCTGGTATCCGGAGACGAAGGTCGCCACCCGGCGACCGTCCCGCATGGCCCGCACCTGCTGTTCGACGAACAGGCGGGCGATGGCCTGGACGCCGGTGAGGAGCACGGTGCCGGAGCCCGAGCGATATCGGTCGTCGAGGTCGTAGGGAAGTCGTTCGCTCTCCCGGATTACGGTCTCGGTCATTGCGTACCACCCGTCCTTCGTCGCGGCGTCCGATTGTGTCTGCGCCACTTCGATCGCGTCATTTGGTACAGCAATGGTTGATTGAGCTAGGCGATCACGTCAACAAAAGATTTTCGAGCGCATCATTTCGCTCAAATGTGACGCACCGCACACACACGAAGTGTGCACGGTGCTCAGAATCACCGCCCGCGGCGGGCACGGGCGGTTCCACCTCTCCCCGGTTCACGAACCCGTGGACCGGGTTGCCGTCGCCGCCGGGAGGGTATGGCCCTCGGTAGCCGGTATCGGTGTCCGGACGCCGCACCCGGTGAGGTGCTGCCGGTTCAGACATGCAGCCGGCAGCACCGTTCGGGTTACTGCATCCCGGGCTACTGCACCGTCAACGCGAACGGTCCATCAGGCCGGTTCCCATCGCAGCCGCGGCCACGCCCAGGACGAACACGATCGCACCCACGATGACGTGGGACCAGATCATGGACGTACTGGTGTCGACGCCGCTGACCAGCCACGGCGAGACGAACAACCACAGACCGAGCAGTGGCGCGACGAACGCCAGGCCGTGGGTGCGGCCGTAGGCCGAACCGAGCGCCATGGCGAGCAGTGCGACCGCGAGGCCGCAGATCAGATTGGTGGTGGCGAGTGCCGTCTGATCGGCGAAGCCGATGATCCAGGCGGATGCCGCCGCGTACAGACCGGCAACCATCATCAATCCGTCGGTGACCTGGACTGTGGGCTGTTCACCCATCCGGTCGTAGCGTTCGCGCATCTCGACGATGTCGGGATGGGTGTGCATTGCAGAATGAGCCGATGATGTCGACATTGTCCTCATCTCCTCGTGGGTGAGAAGTCCGAGGGGCCCTCCTGGGTCCGACACCATTATCGTCGTCCCGGGCGGGACGTTCCCGTAGGGCAGAAAGTCCCTACTTGGCGATCTCGGGCGTGATCGCCGGCGTCAGACGGGTGCCGCATCGGGCACGAGGACGGCAGCGCCGCGCACGCGGTCACCGGCGAGATCCGCCAACGCACGGTCGGCTTCGTCCAGCTCGTATCGCATCGTCGCGACCCTGATGCGGTGCTGCCCGGCGAACGCGAGGAACTCCCGGGAGTCCTCTCTCGTATTGGCGGTCACCGACCGGATCTCGCGCTCGTAGAACAGGTGCCGCTGGTAGTTCAGCTGCGGGACGTCGGTCAGATGGATGCCGGCGATCGAGAGGATACCGCCGCGGTCGAGCGCCTCGAGTGCGGGCGGCACGAGGTCGCCGACGGGCGCGAAGAGAATGGCAGCGTCGAGAGGCACCGGCGGTGCGTCGGCGGCAGCCTGCACCGACGCGGCCCCGAATTCGCGGGCGAGATTCCGCGCATCCTCGCTCCTCGTCATGACGTGCACCTCGGCACCTCGCGCCAGGGCGACCTGCGTCGCGATGTGGGCGCTGCCGCCGAAGCCGTAGATGCCGAGCCTGCCGCCGTCGGGGACCGAGGCGCGCTTCAGCGCGCGGTAGCCGATGATGCCGGCGCAGAGCAGCGGCGCGAGTTCGATGTCGTCGTACCCGTCGGGCAGCGGGAGAGCGAAGGTCGCCGGTACGGCGACGAACTCGGCGTACCCACCGTCCTCGTCCCAGCCGGTGTATCTCGAATTCGGACAGAGATTCTCGTCGCCGCGGAGACAGTAGCGGCACTGCCCGCAGGTCGACCGCAGCCAGGCCACGCCGACGCGGTCGCCGACCGCGAACCCCTCGACCGCCTCCCCCACCCGATGGACCACCCCGACCACCTCGTGCCCCGGGACGACCCCCGCCCGGTGGATGGGGAGATCGCCCTCCGTGACGTGCAGGTCGGTGCGGCACACACCGCACGCCAGCACGCGCACCAGCAGATCGTTCGGTCCCGTCTCCGGGATCGGGACGGATTCGAACCGCAGGGGGTGGCCGGCCACGGGACCGGGCTCCACCACCCGCCACGCTCGCATCGATCGGGATTCGTCCACGGCCCTCGCCTCCCGCGTGTTTGCCGATCTCGGCACCGGTGAACCCTTTCATACATGAGCAGCACAGACGGGTCCACCGATCCGTACGACCCGGCTCAGGATCCCGACGCCGATCCCGACAGCCTCCTCTCGAAGGCTCCGCAGCAGCCCGACCAGGCAGAGGGCGAGGACGACCCGACCGAGACCGGCGATACCGGACAATCCTGACCGTTCGAAGGAGATCCCGATGACCGAAACCACCCACGAGGGACCGAATTCCGGCGACACGGATGTCGTCACCATACTCACCGAGGACCATCGGGAGATGCTCGAACTTCTGGGCCGAGCGGAGACCACCCTCGACGCCGAGGAACGCCGCGATCTCACCGACTCCGCGATCGCCGAGGTGATGAGGCACTCGGTCGCCGAGGAGATGTTCGTCTATCCGGAGATGGAGAAACATCTGCCCGGGGGCACCGAAGCCGTCGAACACGACAAGAAGGAGCACGACGAGATCGTGCAGGTGATGAAGCAACTCGAGGGAGCGGACGCATCGAGTGCGGAGTTCACGACGTTGGTGAAGAAGTTGCAGGATCTTCTGCGCCACCACGCGGACGACGAAGAGTCGGAACAGTTCCCGGAGTTGAGGGCGCATCTCGGGCAGGAGACCCTCGTGGAGGTCGGCACCAAGGTGCAGGCCGCCAAGAAGCTGGCACCGACCCGACCGCATCCGTCCGCACCGCATTCCGAACTGTTCCACAAGACCGTCGGTCCGGGGGTCGGCATGGTGGACCGACTGCGCGACGCACTGACCGGCCGCAGTACCTGAGCGTGAGGACGGCGCGTCACCCCGTCACCCCGGCTCCGGTTCCTCCGGCGCGCCGTCCTGAGCTCTCGTCCGAACGAAGAAGGAGATCTTCCCGTTCGTCTCGAGCACCGCGAGGTCGATGTCGGCGAACCGGCGGATGCCCTGTTGACGCGCGGCGGCCATGGGTCGTCGAGGGACAGACGTTCCCGTTTCAGGTTCCGCAGGTCGGGTTCGCCGTCCCGGACGATCACGACGGGGACACCATGGGTGATCCCACGCATCCGCGGAGAACGAGCGTTGATCAGCGAGAGCGCCAACGTCAGCACCGCGAAGACACCGATGGTGAGGACCGCGCCCGTCATGGACACGTCGTCCTGCGTGATCCCCTGCTGTACGAGATCACCCATCACCACGAAAAGCACGAGTTGGAAGGTGCTCAGTTCGCCGACGCTCGACCGGCCGACGAGACGGGTGATCCCCCACAGGAACAGGAACAGGACGATCGCGCGGATCACGATTTCCATCAGGGCACCAGCCAGGTATCGAAATAGATCGTCACTGCCGATTTCTCGCCGTCCATCACCGAGACGGAGCCCGATTCGCCCCATTGCCTCCCGGCCTGGATCCGTACATCGAGCGCGAAGGTGAACTCGTCGCCGGGCGGCGGATCGAAGGTCAGGTACGCCAGTCCGTCCCCGGCGGTCTCCGCGGACGGTTCGGGCAGCCGGCCCCGCATCTCGAGGATCTCGAAGTAGGACGTGTCGATCGCCAGGACGATCTCTCCGTCGAAGCCATCCTTCCGGTGCACCGTCACCTTCCAGGGGACGTCGAGGCCGGCGCGTGCGATACGCGGGTAGGTCAGGTCGAGTTCGTACCCGCCGCCCTGCGCGGTGGCCGTCGAACTCCGTACACCGAGGAAGCCCAGTATTCCGGCCACCAGCACGAGCACGAGCAGGGCCGCTGCGGTTGTCCGCAATCGCGCCACGCCCTTGCTGCGAGCCACCTCCCCGACGTCGTCGAGCGTGGAATCCGGCCTGTTCTCCATCTCTCCACGTTGACACAGCACCGGTGACAAAAGGTGGATATCGACAGGGTGTTTGAGCTGCTCGAGCACGGGTAGTCGCACGTAGCACCACGGGCCAACCGAGGCGGCGTCGAGACCAGGCGCCACGGGTGTCTTCACGGGTGTCTTCACGCGCGACGCGTCCTCGCACGACAATCGGCATTCGAGGGAGCAACATGTTTCGTCACACAGACCATCTGCAGTTCGACGTCAAGCCGGAGAAGCCCGATCCCGTCTACGCCCGCAAGCTCCAGGAGCTGATCGGCGGTGCGTACGGCGAGATGACCGTGACCATGCAGTACCTGTTCCAGGGCTGGAATTGTCGAATGCCCGGCAAGTACAAGGACATGATCATGGACGTCGCCACCGAGGAGATCGGGCACGTCGAAATGATCGCCACCATGGTGGCGCGTCTCCTCGAAGGCGCACCTGCCACGGAGTCGACCAAGAACGCCGCCGCCGACCCGGTGGTCGCAGCCGTACTCGGCGGCATGGATCCGCAACAGGCCATCGTCTCCGGTGGCGGGGCGACTCTCTCCGACAGCAACGGTGTGCCGTGGAACGGTCGGTTCATCATCGCCAGCGGTAACCTCCTCGCCGACTTCCAGGCCAACGTCGCCGCCGAAGCGCAGGGCAGGGTCCAGACCGCCCGGTTGTACAACATGACGGACGATCCGGGCGTCAAGGATATGCTCCGGTTCAACCTCGCCCGCGACACCTACCACCAGAACCTGTGGCTCGCCGCCATCGAGGAACTGAAGGCCGACGGCATCGAACCCGGACCGATCGCACCGAACGCACTGTTCGACGAGGAGCACTCCGAGCACGCGTCCAGCCTGTGGCACCTGTCCGACGGCGCCGCCGCCGATCAGGGTCGCTGGGCGCACGGCACCGGCCCCGACGGCACGACACCCATGTCGTTCCTCGCCGACCCGGTCCCGCTGGGCGACGTGGCGAGCGCACCGCCGCCGGACCCCAAGCTGTACGCGACCTACGACGGGTCGCAGGGCAAGCCCCGTTCTGCCGCAATGGGAACGGAGAAGGGACTCGTGGGCAAGGTGAAGGACGCTCTCGACCCCGACACCCCCTGATCCATCCTCGAGGCGACCGCCCCGGCTCCCCGCGAGCCGGGGCGGTTGCGCGTGAAAGTACCTTCCCTGCGGTTTGTTTCGTTACCGGATTGTTTTGTGCCGTAGGGAAGCGGGAAGGCTTCACACATGAGCACCAACATCTTCGTCCTCGGACTCACCGACATCCAGCGCAAGGAACTGGAGACCGTACGCGGCGCCGACCAGCTGAGCTTCCACGGCCTCCTCGACTACGAAACACTGGTGGAGCCCGACGAATACGTGTTCGACGATCTTCTCGACGCCTGCCGGCGCGAACTCGACGACTTCCCCGGCAGCGTGGACGGGATCATCGCCCACTGGGACTTCCCCACCAGCGTGCTCGCTCCGATCCTCGCCGCCGAACGGAACATCCCCTCGCCGTCGCTGCGCAGCATCGTGGCCACCGAGCACAAGTACTGGAGCCGCCTCGCGCAGAAGGAATCGGTTCCCGAGTGCGTCCCGCAGTTCAACTCGTTCGATCCCTTCGACGACAACGCCCTCGACAGCATCGACCTCGAATTCCCCTTCTGGGTCAAGCCCGTGAAGTCGCATTCGTCGCAGCTCGGATTCGAGATCCACAACGAGCAGGAGTTCGCCGACGCCCTCGTCGAGATCCGCGAGAAGATCGGACTTGTCGGTAACGCCTTCGACGAGGTCCTGCGCCGCGTCGACCTCCCCGAGGAGATCGGGAAGAGCTCGGGCACCACCTGCCTCGCCGAGCAGGTTGTCAGCGGTATCCAAGCCGCCCCCGAGGGCACGATGTTCCAGGGGCAGTTCAACGTCCACGGTGTCTTCGACATGCGCAAGGACGCCGCCGGGCACAGCTTCGAACGTCTCGACTACCCGGCGAGCACCGTGCCCGAGGAGGTTCAGGCACGCATGATCGACATCACCGAGCGCTACCTGCGCCACGTCGGCTTCGACAACGGCTGCTTCAACTCGGAGTTCATGTGGGACGAAGAGAACGACAAGCTCTGGCTGATCGAGGTCAACACACGGATCTCCCAGTCGCACAGCGAATTGTTCGCCAAGGTCGACGGCAGCTCCAACCACGAGGTGGCCATCGACATCGCCCTCGGCCGGCAGCCCCGGATGCCGCATCGCCAGGGCGAATACGCCGTGGCGGCGAAGTGCATCATCCCGCACTACGAGGACGGCATCGTGACCTCGGTGCCCTCGGACGCCGACGTCGCCCGTCTCCGCGAACGGATCCCCGGTGCCCTGGTGTGCATCGACGTCGCTCCCGGTGACCGGCTCGCCGATCTGCCCAACCAGGACGCCTACCGCTACGAACTGGGCACGATGTACATCGGCGCCGACAGTGTCGAACAGCTCGAGCAGCGCTATCGCGAAGGCCTGAAGGCACTTCCGTTCGCCTTCGATCCGGCGCCCGAGGACTAGGAGGAGCACTACATGCGCACGATCACAGACCTCCCCCATGAGGTCCGTGTCATCGAGAACGTCTTCATCACGATGCGCGACGGCGTTCGGCTCGCGGCGCGGATCTGGCTGCCCGTCGACGCCGAAGCACATCCGGTACCTGCTGTGCTGGAATACATTCCGTATCGGAAGCGGGATTCCACGCGCGGACGTGACGCGCTGAACCATCCCTACATGGCCGGCCACGGTTACGCCTGCGTGCGGGTGGACATGCGTGGCAGCGGCGATTCCGACGGCGTGCTGCGCGACGAGTACCTTGCCGACGAGCACGACGACGCCTGCGAGGTCATCGAATGGATTGCGGCGCAGCCGTGGTGCGACGGTTCGGTCGGCATGATGGGCATCTCGTGGGGTGGCTTCAACAGCCTGCAGGTCGCGGCACGCCGGCCGCCCGCCCTGAAGGCCATCGTCAGTGCTTCCGCGACCGAGGATCTGTACGTCGACAACATGCACTACATGGGTGGATGTCTGTTGTCCGACAACCTGTCCGAAGCGACGGTGATGTTCGCCTTCAACAGCCTGCCTCCCGATCCCGCCATCGTCGGCGACCGCTGGCGCGAGATGTGGCACGAGCGTCTCGAGGGCAGCGGCCTGTGGATCGAGAAGTGGCTCGAACACCAGCACCGCGACGACTACTGGAAGCGCGCCTCCGTCAACGAGGACTACTCCTCCGTGCAGTGCCCGGTCCTCGCCGTGGGCGGCTGGGCCGACGGCTACACCAACGCCATCTTCCGGCTGATGGAACATCTCGACGTGCCCCGCAAGGGACTGATCGGACCGTGGGGCCACAAGTACCCGCATCTGGGGGTCCCCGGCCCGGAGATCGGCTTCCTGCAGGAGGTCGTGCGGTGGTGGGACCATTGGCTCAAGGGCGTCGACACCGGGGTGATGGACGAACCGATGGTGCGTGCCTGGATGCAGGACTCCATCGCGCCGAACCCGTCCTATTCCGAACGCCCGGGTCGCTGGGTGGCCGAACCGTCGTGGCCGTCGCCGAACATCGAGAACCGTCGCTACACCTTCGACCGGTACGCGCTGCATCCCGACGACGACGGCACCCTCACCGTCGACGAACGGCCCCTCGCTCTGCAATCCCCCTTGAGTGTCGGCATGTTCGCCGGCAAATGGGCGTCCTACGCCGCGACTCCCGACCTGCCGTCGGACCAACGCGAGGAGGACGGCGGTGCGCTCGTCTTCGAGACCGAGGCACTCGACACGACGACGGAGGTCCTCGGCCGACCCGAACTGGAACTCGAGGTCTCGTCCGACAGGCCGGTGGCGATGCTCGCCGCGCGGTTGTCCGACGTCGCGCCCAACGGTGAGGCGACACGCGTGACCTACGGGCTGCTCAATCTCACGCACCGCGACAGCAGCGAGAAGCCGGAAGCCCTCGAGCCGGGACGGCGCTACCGTATCCGGATCGAGCTCAACGGCATGGCGCACGTCTTCCCGGCAGGGCATCGTCTGCGGCTCTCACTGTCCACCTCCTACTTCCCACTGGCGTGGCCGTCGCCAACACCCGCCGAGGTCACGGTGTACACCGGCGGTGGGCTGCATCTGCCGGTGCGCCCGCCCCGACCCGAGGACGCGCACCTGCGCGAGTTCGGCGAACCGGAGGCCGCCCCGGAACTCGGCATCACCCTGCTGAAGCCGGGTGAACACCACTGGCGGACCACCCGCGACCTCGCGACCGGTGTGTCGACCCTCGACATCCTCGACGACCAGGGGTCGTTCCGGATCGACGAGACCGGCACGGTCATCCGACGTCGCACCCAGGAGTGGTTCAGTTTCGGAGGCAACGATCCCAATTCCGTGCGCGGCGAGACGCAGACCCTGCGCCGCTACGAGCGGGACGACTGGCGCACCGAGGTCCGTACCCGCACGATCCTCACGTCCACCCCGGAGGAGTTCGTGATCAACGCGGAGCTCGACGCCTTCGAGCTCGACGACGACCACGGAGATCGACGGGTCCACTCGGAGAGCTGGCAGCGCCGGATCCCGCGTGACCTGGTCTGACGGAATCACGATGGAAGCCCACCCCGCGACGTGGCGGGGTGGGCTTCCTGCGTTCTGTGCGAACGGTGTTCAGGCGCTTCTGCGCGAATCACTGCTTACGTCGAAGTGCTCGTCGTACCACCCCTGCGCCTCGTCGAGCACCTCTCGGGCGAGCCGGGCATGGGGCCGGACGTCGACGAGCAGCGGCTCGTGGCCGGGACCGCGCCCGACCATCCGGCCCGTGAGGATCCATACGAACCGCCCGTCCTCGTCGCCGGACCCGACGCACGTACAGACGCGGCGGGCGACCCAGTCCTTGACGGGCCGGCGCCACCACGGCTCCGGAGCGAGGGTGGTGGCGACGAGCCCCGGCAGGGTCACGTTCGCCTCCTGGTCGCGGCTCGGCCCGTCCTCGGCGTCCGCCGCCGGGCCCTTCGAATACCTCAGGTAGAGCAGCGGATCCGTCGCCACGTCGGCGAGCTGGTCGAGTGAGGTGATCAGCGGGATGTCATCGGGGTCGGGATGGAAACTTCGGACGGACGTGTTCACCTTCGACTCCTCCTGCAGATCCCAGGCGAATTCGAAGGGTTCCCTGCTCCCCGGCCGTGAAACCCCGCACCGCGGTCGGTCAGTAGGCGCCGTCGCTCGCGAGCACCGCCCGCACCGTCTTCACAACGATGAGCAGATCCTGCACCATCGACCAGTTCGCCACGTAGAACAGGTCGAGGCGGATGCGATCGGCCTCGGACAGATCGGACCTGCCGGAGACCTGCCACAAGCCCGTCATGCCGGGACGCACGAGGATACGGCGCGGAACGAAGCCCGGGATCTTCTCGCCCTCACCGACCGCGAGGGGACGCGGCCCCACAAGACTCATGTCGCGGGCGAGGACGTTGAACAGCTGCGGCAGTTCGTCGATGCTCGTGCGGCGGATGAACCGGCCCACCGGAGTGATCCGCGGGTCGCGGGCGGACTTGTAGAAGGTCGCGTCCTCCTGACCGGTCTGCGCGCGGACCGTATCGACCATCCGGTCGGCATCGACGACCATGGACCGGAACTTCCACATCCGGAAGACGGTGCCGCCCAGACCGACGCGTTCCTGTCGGTAGAAGACGGGGCCGCCGTCCTGAAGCTTGATCAGCGCGGCGACCACGAACATGGCCGGCGCCGCGATCGTGAGGGCGAGGACCGCGCACACGAGGTCGAAGGTCGTCTTGGCGATCCGATGCGACCCGCGGTACTGCGGCTCCTCGACGTGCACGAACGGCAGCCCGCCCACGGGGTGCATCGACAGTCGCGGCAGGGCGATGTCGGTGACGCCGGGAGCCACCACGAGATCGACGCGATACGGCTCGAGTTCCCACGCGAGCTCGCCGATATCTCCGTTGCCCCAATGGGTTCCGGCAGCGATCGCGACGGTGTCGGCCCCGGAGAGCTTGACGGCGTTGATCACGTCGGTCTCCGCACCGAGTACCGGGATCTCCTGACCGGCGACGGTGATGGTGCGCCCGCTCTCCCCCGTGTATCCGGTGGTGCACACACCGACGACGCGGTATCCGGCCGAGGTGTCGCGGACGAACGATCCGACCATCGCGTCCACCGCGTGTTCGGAGCCGACGACGAGCACCGAGGTCCGGAACTCACCCCGTACGCGACGTCGTTCGATCGAACGACGGCACCAGCGGCGTCCGAGCGGCAGGACGACCAGGCCGACCGGCATGGCCAGCAACAGGTAGACCCGGATCGTGTCGAGGTCGGTGGCGAACGAGTCGACGAGGAACGAGGCGATCGCGAGCAGACCGAAGGTCTGCAGGGTCACCCTCGTGACGAGCCGGTACTCCTCCTCGCCACTGCCCACGATCGGCTTCTTGCGAGTTCCGTTGAGCGCCAGAATCGCAAGCCACAGGCCGGCCACCACGATCGCCGAGGCGAGTCCCTGGGTCACCGAGGACCCCGGGTCGACCGGTCCACCGATCATCGTCCCGGCCCCCTGCGCCAGGACGACGGTCGTGACGACGATCGTCGTGTCGGTGATCGCCAGCGACCGGAGATAGGTGCGCTGCCATTGTCTGCGCGGGACACTTCCGTGACCATCGCTCGTGTCGTGGGTCGGCGCGCTGCGACGCGCCAACTCGGGTCCGATCCCCATGCTTCTCCTGCTTGCCTACTCCACGCGAAGTGGCCCCGACAGCCAGATGAACGATTCGGTGATTATGTCCGTTTTCTCCAAGGAACGCGAACCCTGTTCCAGTGCAACGGATCACGGTGACGTGGGCGATTCCGCCCCTGAAGCGAAGAAGCTACGCGTAACTCGAATTACTTGTGCGCGTAGTTACTTCAGCAAAGAACACATTCATGCAGCGGCGACGAACGCAGCTCGGTCGGCGGCAGTGAGCCATGACGATCCCCCATCGAACCCCATCAACCCCATCAGCAGGCTCCCGACCCGGGAGAAAGGTACAACAGGGACGAACCGGCGACAAGGGTTCGTCTACTCGTCGGTAGTATGACGTGAGTCACGCCGTTCCGATCCCCTCCCCGACCCAGTCGCGGATGCGCTGCCGGAAGTTCTCCGAGGACAGCGCGGCGACGGCCTCGTTACGCCCCTTCGGCACACCGTCGATCGCGGCGATGCACTCGGCGACCGCCTCCACCCTGTCCTCGCGGAAACACAACCCGTCGACCCCCTCGGCAACCGTCTCACCAGCACCTCCGAGCGCGTTGACGACCACACGCGCCCCTGCCGCGCGCGCCTCGACGGGCATGATCCCGAAGTCCTCCACCGCAGGAAAGACGTAGACGTGGGCCTGCTGGTAGAGCGCGTAGAGCAGGGCGTCCGACGGCCGCGCGAGCACATGGACCGGTACCGTCGCCTCGTCGGCGAGCTGCCGCAGCCGGCTCTCCTCCGGTCCGGATCCCGCGATCACTGCCGGCACCCCGGCGAGGTCGGCGGCACGGATCACCCAATCCAGTCGCTTGTACGGTACGAACCTCGACGCCCCCAGCACGAAAACCTCCGGAAGCCCCTCCAACAGGGCGGATTCGGCTGCGGACAGTTCGTCACGCCAGTCGGGCACCGACGCGATGCGGGCCGTCTCCACCGGAGGAAAGATCACACGCGCCTCGACATCCCAGGCCCGCTCGATGCGGCGGCGCACGAAATCGCTGTTCGCGGCGAAGTGCGCGCCTTCCCGTGCACGACGCCGATCGAGGGCCCGCAACGGAGGTGCCGCGCACCGCACCGCGAGCGAGGCGCCCCGATCGTCGAGCTCCGGATTCCACAGGTAGCGCGCCGGAGTGTGCACGTAGACGAACTTCTCGAACCCGCTCGGTGCGCTGCGGAAGGTCACGTGATGGGCGAAGCAATGCGAGCTGACCAGGGCGAAGTCGTACGAGCCGGGTCGGCGACGCCAGACGTACGGCATGGCCGACAGCGCCAGCGCCTTGTTCCGGCGCAGGGGCGTGCGCGCCAGACCGCTCTCGTGCACCGTCCGCCCCGGATACCGGTCGGCGTCGTCCCACAGGCACAGGACGTCGGCGTCGGGAAAGGTGCGGACGAATTCGTCGAGCACCTTCTCCGAACCTCCGTCGCGCGCGATCCATTCGTGCACCAAGATTCCGGGCACAGCCATCCCTCCGAAGAACCCGAGCCGATCGGGGAGGTACTTTATGACCCTGCCGGCGCCGAGAGGTAACGGGTCGGCACAATCCATCGATACGAATGCGTCCGAACGACAAGAAGATTCAGGGTCCGAGACGGGGTCGGGAAATCACCCCCTCTTTCACCCCCTCGACAGTGGAGGTCACGGAGTGGATGTGCGACACGCGTCGTGGTTCGGCGATCCCGCGTCCCCTCTCCTCGGCCACGTCCACCTTCCCGCCGACCGCCGCGCACGCGGCGCGGTGGTGCTGTGCCCGCCCCTCGGCAAGGAACACCTCGACACCTATCGGGGGATCAAGGCGCTCGCCGAGCAACTCGCCGAGCGCGGCCTGGCGGCGTTGCGCTTCGACTACGCGGGCACCGGAGACTCCGCCGGCGATCAGGACTCGCCCGACGCGGTCGCGGCATGGCAGCGCAGTGTCGTCACCGCGGTGGAGACGGCCCGCGCGAGCGGCGCCGAGCACATCACCGTCGTGGGACTGCGCGCCGGCGCACTGATCGCGGCGACGGCCCTGCCGGAGTGCGGGCCGGTCGATGCCGTCGTGCTGTGGGATCCGATCGTCTCGGGCCGAGCGATGCTGCGCGAACAACGCGCTCTCTACCGGCTCGCCCTCGGTGCCGACGATCCCGACGACCCCCGTGTGTCGATCGTCGGCGGCGTTCTCGCCCCCGAGGTCGCCGACGCCCTCGGCGCTCTGAAGATCGATCCGCGGTCGCTGACCGGCACACGGACCCTGCTCGCGACCCGACCCACGGCCCGCGAGACCGCCGCGGTGTCGGCGCTCGCCACTGCACTCGGCGGTGACGAGATCTCCCTCGAGGCCCACGAATCCTTCGTCACCCCCAGCACACTGCATTCCGCGATCCCCACCGAGCAGCTGATCCGGATCGCCGACCGAGTCGCTGCGGGCACGCCCGCGGCGACGCGCGAGGTCCACTTCCCCGGGCGCGAGCGCGCGGTCGTCGCGACCACCGACTCGGGGCTCCCGATCCACGAGAGCGTCGAGTATCTCGGTCCGAACGAGATGTTCGCGCTGCGTACGCACGGTGTCGGCACCGAGGGGTTCGGCGCACCGCGCCCGTCCGCCCCGACGGTGCTGTTCTTCGGCACTGCCTACGAGCACCGGCTCGGCCCGAGTCGTCTCTGGGTCGAGCTCGCGCGCGAGTTCGCCGCGCACGGGATCTCCACGATCCGGTTCGACCGGACCGGGGTCGGCGATACCGGCACGGCGCACGGGGCGACCCCCACACCGCTGTACTCCGACGACTCCGACCGCGACGCTCTCGATGCTGTCGCCGCGCTCGGCGCCGATCCGCAGGACCTCGTGGTGATCGGGTTGTGTTCGGGTGCGTGGTACTCGTCGTGGGTCGCCCTCCGGGGTGCGGCTCACTCCGCCGTGCTCGTGAACGTGATCCTGTGGTGCACCCACCGCCGGAAGTCGTTGCGTGCAGACCTCGGTCCGAACGCGCCCGACGTTCCGGCGATCGCAGCTCCGGTGGAACCGCAGACGGTCTCCCTACGTGCCCGCATCAAGCCGTGGGCGCAGAAGTACCTGCCCTATCCGTTGTGGCTGCTGCTCGGCCGACTCGGAGTGACCCAGGTTCCCGAGGTGGGGTTGGAGGCACTGCGTCGCGCGGGTGTGTCGACCACGGTCGTGTTGTCCGCCGAGGACCATCTATGGTTCCTGTCCCAGCGCGGCGAGGAAGGACTTCGCCGCCTGCGCCGGCGTGGCTTCACCGGCGACATCCTCACCAGCGAGGTCGGTGAGCACAGCGGTCGGCAGCGGGACGGCCGCGAGTTCCTCCGCACGGCGATCACCTCGACCGTGCTCTCCCGATTCGGCTCCCGCACCTCGGATCCCACTGCAGGCGAGTACGTCTCATGACTCCCCTGCTGCTGCTCGCCGTTCCCGCCGTGCTCGCGTCGGGAGTGTTGCTCTGGCGGCGACCCCAACGCGGGTTGCTGGCGATCGCCGCGCTCACTCCGTTCCACGGTCTGCTCGCGATCGTCCCCGGCGGTGAATCGTTGTCGCCGTGGAAGGAGGGGCTGCTGCTCCTCACCCTCGCCGCGACCTTCGTCAGCCCGTACCGACGCCGGCTGCCGGCACCGTCCTGTCCGTGGTGGCCGGCCGTGGTCGCGTGGGTGGCGATCGGAGTCCTGTCGGCGCTGCTCGTCTCGGGACTCGCCGGCATCATCGCCATCAAGATCACCTACTTCTATCTCGTCATCCCGGTGATCCTGTGGCGGGCGCCGTTCGACGCCCGCGACCGCGACCACCTGGTGTCGATCCTCATGGGCACCACGGCCGTCACCGCCGTCGTCGGACTCGCGCAACAGGTGATCGGTGGTGAACGACTCGCCGAACTCGGTTACCGCTGGGACGAGCATCTGCGCATCAGCGGCGGAATCCTGCGCAGTTTCAGCACGTTCACGACCCCCTTCGCCTTCGGTCTGTTCGTGATGATCGGACTGATCGTAGGGTGCTCGGTCTCCTTCGCCGATCCGCACCGGCTCCGCAACACGCTGTTCCTGTGTGCGACACCGGTCATGGTGCTCGGCATGGGTGTGACGATCGTGCGTGCCAGCTACATCGGTCTCGCCGTCGCACTGCTGTGGCTGGCGGTCCACCGCTACCGCGCCCTGTTCCTCGGCTTCGGCGCCGCCGCGGCACTCGCACCGCTCGTCCTCTTCGCCGTGCCGAGTTCGATTCTCGCTCCGCTGTTCTCCTCGTCGAGTCTCGGTGAACGCGGGGACGGCTGGTCGCAGACCCTGTCGTCGCTGTGGGTGCACCCCTTCGGTCAGGGTCTCGGCGCGACCGGCTCGGCTGCCGCCGACACAGTGACGCAGAGCAACCCGATGCTGTCGGAACTGTCGTACACGGCGGCCGTGCAGTTCGGGTACATGCCCTATCAGCCCGACAACTACTACATGAAGCTCGCCGTGGAACTCGGCCCGATCGGCGTGTGGTTGTTCGTCCTCGTACTCGTGTGCGCCGCGGTCTCGACGCTGCGTGCATCGCGGGTGCTGAGCGGACAGGACGCCGCACTCGCACTCGGAGTGAGTGGCACGATCGTCGCGGCGGCGGTCGCCTCCACGGTGGCGACCTATCTCGAGATCTTCCCTCTCGACGTCTATTTCTGGTTACTGTTAGGAACTGTCGGATGCGCACTGACGCAACACTGGTCACCTCCCCGAAGCTCGCTCACCGCATCGGATTCGGCGCCCTCGCACTCCGTCCGTCCGGCAGCGGAGTCCAGACCTACGTCCGCGAGCTGCTGACCGCGCTCGATCCCCTGCTCTCCTCGGCGGCGCTGCGCGCGACCGTGCAGTGCGACGCCACCGGCGAACTGCCCCCTCGCGTGACCCCGTCGGTGCGGCCGGTCGCCGACGGGGTGCGGCGGATGCTGCACGCCAAGGTGCCCGTCCGCGGGGTCGACCTGTTCCACAGCCTCGACGTCGATCTGCCCGTCCTGTGTTCCGGTGTCACCGTCTCGACGTTCCACGACCTCGCCGTCTTCGACACCCCGTGGGCATTCAGCAGGCACCGGGCCGCCGGTGAGCGAGCACTGTTGCGCGATGCCATGCGACGGGCCGACGTGCTCGTCGCGGTCTCGAACTTCACAGCCGAACGTCTCCACGCGTTGTGCGGACGCGACGCCGTGGTCACCCCGCTCGCCCCCGCCGCGTGGGCGAAACCTCCCACCCCGGAGGAGGTGCGGGACATCCGCAGGGCCTACCGGCTGCCCGAACGGTTCGTCCTGCAGGTCGGCACCGTCGAACCCCGCAAGGACGTCGCGCTCGTCGCCGACGCGTGCCGCATCCTCGACGTCCCGCTGGTGCTGGCCGGTGCCGGATCCACCGGACCCCACGCGCCGGCCGGTTCGATCGGTCTCGGTTACGTTCCCACTGCGCACCTCCCCGCCCTGTACGTAGCGGCGACCGCCGTCGCATACGCCTCGCGCTACGAGGGCTTCGGGCTGCCGCCGCTCGAGGCGATGGCGTGCGGCGGGGCGGTGGTGACGAGCGCCGTCGGTGCACTGCCCGACGTCGTCGACGACGGAGCCCTTCTCGTCACCGAACACACCGTGACGTCGTGGACCGCGGCCCTGCGCGTCGTCGTCCACGACCGCGACACCGCGGAGGCGCTGCGCACCCGAGGACGGGAGGTCGCCGCGACCTCGACATGGACGCGCACCGCCGAACTCACGCGCGATGCCTACCGCACCGCAGGCCTGAGAATCTGACGAGGCCGTCGCGTGGGTAGACATTCGCTGGCCGACCGGATGGCCGAAACCGTCGTGATGGAGCGGATCGTCGCTGCCCACGACCCCGGTGGCACCCTCCACGAACCGCAGACGCCCGAACTCGACGGGCGGGCCGCGCGACGCAACACCGTCGTGATGCTCGGCAGCCGGCTGGCCGTGGCCTCGATGGGCTGGGCCGGTTCGATGATCGCCGCCCGCGCCTTGGCACCGGACGACTTCGGCAAGTTCTCCTTCGTCTTCGGCCTGCTCGGGTTGCTGTCCGTCGTCACCGATCTCGGCGTGGGTCGAGTGGTGCTCGCCAAGCTCGTCGAGTGCAATCCGTGGGAGGTCTCCTACGTCACCACCGCGTTCATCGCGTTGCGCGGTGTACTCGGTCTGCTCGGGTACGCGCTGGCCGTCGGATACGTGGTGCTCCTCGGATACTCGTCCGATGTCGTCTGGGCGACGGTGGTCGCCGGTCTCGTCGTGGTGATCGCGACGCCCAACAACGCCCTGTCGGTGATGTATCAGAGTCGGCTGCGCATGGCGTCGGTCGCGATCGCCGAGACCTTCGGCCAGCTCGCGCAACTGATCGCGACCATCGCCGCAGTGCTGTGGAATCCGGTGCTGCTCGTGCTCGTCGTGCCGGCGGTGATCAACGAGATCGTCGGCGCGGGCATTCTCGTGCGCGGCGTGCGAGCGGGCAGGGCCGGACCTCTGCCCGCCGCGCGCGCCCAGTTGTGGCGGTGGCGCGAGATGCTCGTCGAGGCCATCCCCCTCAGCATCGGTTTCGCCCTGCTCACCCTGCTGTCGAAGATCGACGTGCTGATGCTCGGGCGCATCGACACCTTCGACTCGGTGGGGCTCTACACCGTCGGATACAAGTTCGCCGACCTGCTGTCGATGGTGTCGTCGACCGTCGTGGGACCGGTGACCACGCTGCTGGTCGCGACCTGGCCGGCGCAGAGCGAGATGTTCCGGCAGCGCACGCGGGAAGCGGCGATGCTTCTCGCGGTGTTGGGCGCGACCGCCACCGCGGTCTTCTGGTCGTCGGCGGACGGCGTGCTGTCCCTCCTCTACGGCGAGCGATTCGCCGAAGCGGCCGACGCGTCGCGCATGCTGGTGCTCGGTAGCGCTCTGTCGATGCTCACCGAACTCGGTCTCATGGTGCTCATCGCGACCGGACGCCACCGGGTCTACCCGTGGGTGGCGCTGGCCGCACTCGCCGGGAACATCGGGGCGAACCTCGTCCTCATCCCCCGCATGTCGTTCGACGGGGCGGCGCTGGCGACGGTGTTCACCGAGGCCGCGATGCTCGTCGCGATCTGGATCGTCGTCGCACGAACCGTCCGGATCGGGGGCCTGTTCCCCTTCACCCAGACCGTCGCGATCGCGATGCTGGGTGTTGCGGTGGCCGTGTGGATGTCGCTTCTCGCGGAGCGCTACGATCTTCCCTGGCCCGTCACCGCTGTCCTCTCGGCTGTCTGTGTTCTGGCCGGAACCCATGTCCTTCCCATCACCGGCGGGCTCGGCCTCGTCGGTCTCGTCAAGTCCCGTTGAGGTTGCAGTGTCCCTTTCGCGGTCGATGCCGCGTCGCGTGTCGCGGTCCATGCCGCTCCGCGCCGTTCTCACCCTTGTCGGTGTGTTCGCTCTGTCGTGTACCCAGAGCACCGAGCCACGCGACTGCCGAACCGATCTGACCGCCGACAGTCTCGGGGTCGCGACGGGAGCCGGCCTCGACTCCCTCGACTCCGCCGACCTCGACGCGTACATGTCGACGGTCGCCGACAGCGGCGCCGGCTGGATCCGGTTCGACATGGACTGGTCGACCATCGAACCCGCGCGCGGCCGCTTCGACTGGAGGGGCACCGACCGGGTCGTCGCCGCGGCCGACGCACACGACCTGCAGGTGCTGGGCCTGCTCACTCACACTCCGCGCTGGGCGCGGACGTCGGAGGCCGCCCCCGGCGACCCGCACGGGATGCCCGCCGACCCCGGCGAATTCGGTCGCTTCGCAGGCGACGTCGCCGATCGCTACTCCGACAGCGTCACGCACTGGGAGATCTGGAACGAGCCGAACCTGACGGCCTTCTTCACCCCGCAACCCGACGTCGGCTCGTACGCCGACCTGCTCGTGGCGGCGTCGGACGCGATCCGCAACGTCGACCCCGGGGCGGTGGTGGTCACCGGTGGCCTGTCCCCCGGCACCGACAACGGATCGGACATCGCCCCGACGACTTTCCTCACCGAGTTGTACGACCAGGGCGTGTCGTCGGCCTTCGACGTCGTGGGCATGCACCCCTACAGCTATCCCGCTCTGCCGTCCGATGCGTCGACGTCCGACTGGAACTCCTTCTACCGCATGCGCGAGATGCGCACCGTCATGGTCGAGCGGGGGGACTCCGACAAGCCCATCTGGGCAACGGAGTTCGGGTCGCCGACGGGCACGGACACCGACGCGGTGGGGCCCACGGAGCAGGCCGACATCCTGCGCGACGGGATCACCGAGCAACGCGCATTGGGATTCGTCGACAAACTGTTCGTCTACAGCCTCTTCGACCGGGGCACCGAGGTGGCCGATCGCGAGCAGAACTTCGGGATCCTCGCGCACGACGGGGCACTCAAACCGGCCTGGGACGTGCTGCGCACGGCCGCGGTCACGCCGGGTTGCCTCTGATCAGCAGCGGTTCGAGGTGAGGGCGTCGCGCGCCGCCAGGCGCAGGGGACGGACGAGGTCGGCTCCGAGATCTGCGGCGCGGAGGGTCCACCGGTGGTGCGGTCGCGAGGTGGGGACGGCGACGATCCGCCCGACCCGGTATTCACCGTTCGCCCACTGCTCCTTGAATTCCGTTGTGCCGAGCAGGTAGTCGAAGTGGTCGATGCCCAGTTCGTCGTGCCGGTCGGCGAGGTGGCGCTGCAGCAACTGGCCGGGCTGGTAGCGACGCACCTCGGGATGGAAGCGGCTCAGCCACATCTCGGCCGTGGTCCCGGTGCGGAACATGATCTCGTGGGCCGTCCATCGGTCGCCGACGAGCAGGCCCACGACGAGCAACCGGCCGGCACGGGCCTCGGCCTCGAGCAGCGGCCGGGTGAACGCGACGAACGGCGGTGCACAGAAGTTGTCGCGTCCGCTGTGTTCGTCGGCGGCCGCGGCGACGGCGGTGATGTCGGGCCACCTGTGCGCGAGATGGTCCGGATCGCGCACCACTTCGACGGAGACCGGGGTGCCTTCGCGTTCCAGCGAGCGTTCGAGGCGGGACAGCGTCTTCAGCGTGCGGCGACCACGCAACGATTCGGCGCCGGCACCGGCAGCGACATCGACGGTCAGGCACCGTTCGGTGCCGGCGATATCGACGCTCCAGCGAGACGAGGCCTGCAGCATCTCCACGAGAGGATCGGTGAGATCGACGTGGTCGAGCTGCAGTGCCATGTTCCGGTCGGCGATACCGTCGAGCAGATCGGCGAGCGCGGCCTCGTCGGTCGCGAGGAAGGTTCCTATCGTGGCGAGGCCGTGGGCCGGCAGCCGTAGGGCGGTGACCCCGAGCCGGGTACGGGCGTGCAGGGGCGCGAGTCCGACGAGGCGCCCGCCGCGCCGGACGGTGCATACGGCCGATCGACCGCGTCCCATCCGATTCCAGGCCAGTGCGTAGGAGGGGCGGGTCGCGACGCGCCCACCCGCCTCATGGGCGAGGTCGTCCCATTCCGCGGAGAGCCGAACGGCCGAGTCTTCGTCGTGGATCTCGAAACTCACGGTGCGCATGCACCGGAACCTTCGGTCCACAAATCCCGCATCTTCCGGCCCCCTGCTCGTTAGAGTGAATTCGCGGCGTCGGTCTGCCGCTCGCTCCACCGAAAGAATCGCAGGTCGGCGGCGCAGCGTTACGACCGATGCCTGAATTGTCCGGATTCTACACCAGGAGAGTCGATGGGTCGTCTCGCACGTGCTGCACTGGCCACAGCCCTCTCGTGCTCCCTCGCCGCACTCGCAGCGTGCGCCCCACCGCCCCAACCGCCTCCCCCGACGACCTGCGCGACCGACGACATCGGTATCGCGGCCGGCGCACCGCTGATGTATCTGTCGGACTCCGAACTCGACCGTGAACTCGACGCGATCCGCGCGGTCGGCGCCCGGTGGCTGCGCGTGGACATCGACTGGTCGGTGATCGAACCGAACCGCGGGCAACAGAACTGGTCGGTGCCCGACCGTGTGGTGGACCGCGCCCGTGCCCGCGGACTCGAGGTGGTCGGCATCATCGCGTACACCCCCACTTGGGCACGCGTCGCGGGTGGCGGCGACACGCACGGATATCCCGCCGACCCGGCGGCGTTCGTCGCCTTCTCGCGTCAGGTCGCACAGCGCTATTCGACCCGCGTGAACCATTGGGAGATCTGGAACGAACCGAACCTGACCAGTTTCTTCCGGCCCCGGGCCGACGTCGGGAAGTATGTCGAACTGCTCGCCGCCGCGGCACCGGCGATCAAGTCGGTGCAACCCGGCGCGCGCATACTCAACGGCGGCCTCGCCCCCGCCGTGGACGACGGCACCAACATCTCCCCCGTCACCTACGTGCAGCAGCTCTACGCGCGCGGCGCACACCAGTACTTCGACATCCTGTCGGTCCACCCCTACAGCTATCCGGCGCTGCCGTCCGATGCGAGTACGCAGAGCTGGAACACCTTCTACCGCATGCGCCTGATGCGCGACACGATGGTGCAGTACGGCGACGCCGCGACACCGGTGTGGGCCACCGAGTTCGGCGCCCCCACCGGAACCGACTCGAACGCGGTGAGCACGCAACTCCAGGCCGACATCATCGCCGACGGCATTGCGGAGGCCCGCCGACTCGGCTGGGTGCAGAAGGTGTTCGTCTACTCGATGCGCGACCGCGGGACGAACCAAGCCGATGTGGAGCAGAACTTCGGGCTGCTCTACCAGAACTTCTCGGCCAAACCCTCACGCGCCGTGGTCGCTTCGGCCGCCTCGGGATGCGCTGCCGCGAACGGCACACTCGAGTCCACGAACACCCCGGCCGACGCGGTGTGGTGACAGCGGTGCGCTGACGGTCAGGCGCCGAGCGCGTCGGTGACCCCGTCGAGGATCCGCTCGAGGATCGGCCCCGACGTCGCGAAGTTGATGCGCAGGAAGTTGCGTGCCCCCGACCCGAACCGCACCCCGCCGTCGGCGAGGACACGTCCCCGATCGCGGACGACCGACACCGGATCATCGATGCCGAGGGGTCCGGTGTTCAACCATGTCAGGTAGGTGCCCTGCGGCAGATGGTGCCGCAGGGACGGGATCCGTTCGCGCAGAACCTCGTCCACCCGCCGACGATTCCGGGCGAGGACCTGCAGCAGGTCGCGCTGCCACGCGTCGCCCTCGCGCCACGCGGCGAGCGTGGCGATCACTCCCGGAACCGACACCGTCCCGTACAGGTCGAACGGCTCCGCGTCCCGGCGCTCGAGCAGTGTTCCTGAGCCGTAGTGCACCACCGCGCACCGCATCCCTGCGAGGTTGAACGCCTTGCTGGCGGAAGTGAGCGTCACCGTGCGGGCAGCGGTCTCCGGTCCGAGCGACGCGAACGGGATGTGCCGGTGCGGCTCGTAGATCAGCTCGGCATGGATCTCGTCGCTGACGACAAGCATGTCGAACCGTTCGGCGAGATCGGCGATCCGCTCGAGTTCCTCACGCGTGAGCACCCGCCCGGTGGGGTTGTGCGGGTTGACGAGCACCAGTACCCGCGGACGACGCCGTGCCACCAACGGCTCGAACGCATCGAAGTCGAGCACCCACCCGTCGCCCCGGTCGACGAACGGAAAGTCGATCTGCTGCAGACCCATCCGTCGCAGCGACGCCAGGAACGGCGGGTAGTTCGGTGTCTGGATCGCCACCGCATCGCCGCGCGTGGTGCTCAGGTGCAGCACGAGCTGCAATGCCTGGATGAGATCCGTCTGCTCGCGGACGGCACCGGGATCGGGTTCCCATCCGTAACGCGTGCGCATGCGTTGCGCGAACTCCTCACGCAGCGGCGTGCCGTGGAACCAGTCGGGATAACCGAGATCGCTACGCTCGACCAGCTCGTGCAGCGCATGCGCGATCGGCGGTGCGACCGGGAAGTCCATGTCGGCGACCTATGCGGGGGCCAGCCCGTCGGTGGCCGCCCGTGCCCACTTGGCACCGGACCGCGCCGACAGGGCGTCGAAGTCGAGGTCGTCGAACCCGGGCACCCCAGGACCGCCGACCGAGAGGCGCTCGTCGCTGGTCATGTGGATGAGAATCGCACGGTTCGCGGCGCTCCGCGCGCCGAAGTCAGGCGGCGGGTCGCTGGCCCGTGACGAAGAAGATAAGCCGATCCGCGACGTCGACGGCCTGGTCGCCGAACCGCCCGTAGAAACGCGCGAGGAGTGCGGTGTCGACCGCGGTCCGGATGTCGCCGTCCCATTCGGGACTCTCGAGCAGGGAGAGCAGTCGCGAATGCACCGCATCGAGTTCGGTCTCGATGGCGTGCGTGCCCTTGATCGTGTCGAGGTCGAAGTCGGTGAACGCGTCGCGCAGAATCGCGACGATCTGCGCCGCAAGATCGGCCATCCGGCGAAGATCGTCGCGCAGGAGGTCGGATACCAGCGACTCGGGATGGCGACGACGTACGACCCGCGCGATGTGCAGGCTCAGTTCGCCCATCCTGGTGAGATCGCCCGTAATGCGCACGGCGGAGAACACCAACCGCAGGTCGGCGGCCACGGGACCCTGTAGGGCGAGGATTCGCACCGCTCGCTCGGAACAGTCGGTGTCGAGTTCGGCGATCCGTGCGTCGAGATCGAGGGCGGCCTGGGCTGCGTCGAGGTCGGTGTCGAACAACGCGCGAGTGGCCAGGTCGAGCCCTTCGGCCGCGACCGCTGCGAGCTCACCGAGGCGTCCGACCAGGTCGTCGAGCTGTCCTCGGAACAACTCCCTCATGTCTCGCTCCCTTCGTCGACCGGTTCACGGCACGTGTACCCGACCGGTCCTCGTTGCAGTCCCCGGGAGGAGCCTAACGACGCGCGTCGACGACGCGCTCTGCGGCGACGTCCTCGGAGGACGATACAGAGCCCGCGACGTCGTCCATGCGGGCGAGATGAGCCTTGATCCATTCGGTGCTTCCCGGCGTCGCGGTGCTGTGCTGCGGGGTGCCGGCAATGCAGATAGACAAATTGTTTTCCTCGTCGTGACGCCGATGTGCTCGGCTGCGCAGGTCACACCCATCCCCTGGAGTGACCGCCATCACTATAGCCTGTCGGCGCCGAGCTTCAACTCGGGCGAAAACCTGATCAGTAGCGCGACGTCTCCCGAGGTTCGCCGTAACCGTTCTGCTCGGGATAGCCGTGCCCGTCCCGGTAGCCCTGCTGGTCGGCGTATCCGTAGTCGTATCCCTCGTCGTAGCGGTACTGCTGATAGGCCCGATCCTCGGGCGGGACGAACAGCGACTCCGGCTGGGACGACACAGGCTGGGACAACACCGGCTGGGACGACACAGGCTGGGACGACACAGGCTGCGGGGCCCGGTGACGGTCGTCGGGCACCGGTCGCGGTGCAGGTGCAGGTGCAGGCTGGGGTGTGGCAACAGGGACGGGAGCCGGGGGTTCGGGAGCCGCCTCCACGGCTGCTTCGCGGCGCCGAGCCGGAAGCACGGGCACCAATTCTCGTCCGGCACCGAGCACGACGAGACGCGTGGGCACCTCGATCTCGGCCAAGGCGCGCAGCGTGTCCTCCGCCTGCGCTCGCTCCTCGGCACCGGCCTGCAGCACGATCACGGCGAGCGCGAGCCCCTCGGTCTTCGCGCGGGTCCACCACTGTTCCCCGATCCCGCAGCACACGATCCGGTCGCGGGCATCGCCGAACGCATCGGCTTCGACGGTCACGCCCTCCCCTGTGAGAAGGAGGATGTGGTCACCGAGCGAGGCGCGCTGCCCGAGCATGACGATCGTGTCGAGCGGAAGCGTCTGCCGGTCGTCGCGCTCGATCTGCACGGCCGTCCGGTGGCGACGCGCGACCCGCCGGGCCCACGCCGCACTGTTCGACGCGCCGAAGCGCCCGTTCAGAGCGACCAGCAACTCCGCGACGAGGACGAACACTGCGAGGAAGGCGACCGCGGCCTCGGCACGCGGCATCGGGGACACCTTCGTCCCGGTGCCGGCGGGCATCGACAGCACCTGGAGGTATTCGAGGCTTGCACCCGAGCGTGCCTGCCGGAGCTGCTCGAGCCGCGCATCGAGTTCGGCCTGCACCACCGGATCGGCTGTGCCCTCCGCGTTGCCCTCCTCGTCGGCCGCGATACTCGCGGCGAGGTCGGCGCGCAGACCGGCAACGACCGCGTCCAGTTCGGCGATGCGCGCGTCGAGGGCGACGCGATTGCGTTCGGTCTGCGCGCGGTCGAGCTGTGTGACGACCGTTTGTGCGAGCCGGTCGGCGTCGGCCTGCGAGTCGTCGCGGGCTGTCACGGTGAGCAGAGTGGGCGACGAGCCGTAGCCGACGTCGATCCTCGACGGCAGCTTCGCGGGATCCTCGTTGGTCTCGGCTGCGATTGCGGCCACGACCGCCGAGTCCTGCGACAGCGCCACGTACGGGGCGATGAGCTGCCCGAGGGTCGCGTCGTTGCCGGACACCGAGGCCGACGAGCGGATCTCTGCGACGAGCGACGACTCGTACACCCCGGGACCGCTGTCGCGGACGAAGAAGACCGCGACCGCGGCGAGCGCGGCGACGAGTGCGGCGGGCACGGCCACGCGAGCGAGATCGCGGGCATGCCCCACGAGATCGACGGTGGGAGGAACACCGAGCTCACGACGCAGTTCGGCGTCGCGGATGCTTCGTTCGGACACGATGCACAGGCCTTTCGCTGTCGCCCCGGGGAGTGGGCACGTCGCCATTGTGTCGCGGCGAATCGGGCAAATGTTACCGACCCGTACGTCCGTCAGCTGCCGAGCAGCCAGCGCGGACGGGACCACATCTGCCAGGTCTCGGCGACGCGCGCTCCGGCTGCGAGGTAGAGCGGGGTGACACGCGGCCTGGTGAGTCCGCACATCGCGACCGGACCTCGCTGCGCGTGCGTGTGGGCGGCGCCGGCCCGGATCAGCCGGTTCGCGTATCCGCGACGTTGCCGGCCGGTCCGGGTTCCGAGCGACCACACCGTCCGGATCGGCCCGCTGTCGACGAGCAGGGTGCAGGACTGCAGAGCCGCAGCCCGGCCGTCTGCATCCTCGTCGTCCGAATCCCGGTCGCCGACATCTTCGTCGTCGAAGATCCCGATCACCTCGACGCCGGAGGTGCGGGCGACGACGTCGGCGTAGGCGACCGCGGCGGTCCCGGGCGCGATCCCGAAGGTCGCGGCGGCGAGTTCGCGGGCATGCAGCATGTCGGCCTCGCCGAGAACCCGAAAACCCGGATCGACGGGAGCATCGTGGGCGACGAGGTAGGTCAGGTCCAGCGAACCCGCACACACCCAGCCGCGGTCGCCGAGGACCTGGGCGGCACCGAGGCCGTCACCTGCCAGCAGGACGATCGACGGATGACCGGCCTCCGTCAGCGTTTCGTAGACATGGTCGGCGTGGGCGGTCACGTCGCCGCCGTGGACGAGGGCGAGGTTGTAGTCGGGGTCGGGGGCCGCGGTGATACCGATCCACCAGCCGTCGCCCTCGGACCAGTGACCTCCGGACGTCAGCGGCCGCATGCTCGCGCCGTAGGCACGTCGCAGTTGCGTCGACGATGCGAGACCCGTCGCGATCGAGGCGGCGTCCACCCCTTCTCCTTCCCTGCCGCAGGAAATCGATCCCCCGGACCAGATCTACCCGGACCACATCTACAGCGTCGGTACGGAAACGGCATCGGCGGCACCCGCTGGAGGTGCCGCCGATGCCGTTACATGCGGATCGGAGTGTGGACTCCGATCAGAGGTAGGCGCCGATCAGGTCGCGCAGGAACTTGATCACGAACTGGAGCGGGTCGACCGGCTCCGGCTGCGACTGGGGAGCCGGCGGAACATTGTCGGCCTGCGGCGCGGACTCGCCCTGCGGTGCGGGCGCGGACTCGGCCTGCGGCGCGGACTGTGCCTGCGGAGCCGACTCGCCCTGCGGTGCGGACTCACCGCCGCCGACCGTCACGGAGATGCCACCGGTGAAGGGGCGACCGGACGCGTCGAAGATGTTCTCGTACTGCGCACCCGAGGCGTCCTGGCAGCCCCAGAAGACGTTGTAGGTGCCGTCGGTGATCGACTCCGGACCGGCCTGCGAGGGTGCGCCGTCCTTGATGTACAGCGCGCTCGAGGTGCTCGTGTTGGTCACCGAGAAGCTCGTGCCGGCGGGCTGCGCGTCGATGCGGCCCGACGGATCGGCCGTGTCGACGGTGCCCGGCTTCAGGACGTAGGTGACGCAGGTGACGCCGCGGTCGACGTCGGCGCGCGTCAGATCGAAGTCGACGACGATGGCGCCGTTCTCCGCCTTCGCCGAGACGCTCGGACCCGCAGCGGACGAGACGCCCGGAACGACCAGTGCCAGCAGTGCGGCACCAGAGGCCGCGACTGCAGCCTTCTTCGCAACAGAATTCATCGATTTTCCTCCCCGTATTTCGATGTCGGCGACCACTTTCGTGAGCGGCACGCCGTCGACCGTGCCCGACGCGCGTAGAACGCGGGCACATATGCGAGAACGTTACCGCTAGATGTCGTTGCTGTCGCGATGAGGTGGGGCATCGGTCCGGGCGGCCCGATCCACATGCCCGAGATCACGATCCGGCTCCACGAGATCACGGACTCGCTGCTTGAGCGCGGCGATTTCGGGAAAACCCTTGTCCTCCTTGCGGTCCCACACGACCGTGTCGTCGACGACGATGCGGAACACCCCACCGGTCCCGGGAACGAGCGCGACCTCGCCGAGCGCGGTACCGAAGGTGTTCAGCAGTTCCTGCGCCATCCAACCGGCGCGCAGCAGCCATTTGCACTGCGTGCAGTAGGTGATCGCGACGCGGGGAGCCTGCTCGGTCATGAGCGACAGGATATCTCCGCCGGAAAATAGGTGAAGCCCCGGCAATCGTGGTGGTGGATCGGCCGGGGCTTCTGCACGGACCGGTGATGGGGGGGTAACCGACCCGTGCGGCCGTCCTCACATGGGGGGACAGGAGGACGACGCGGAACCGAGTCTAGACACGGGAAATTGTTACTCGCGAGTATCGCGCAGGCGGACGTCCGGCGTGTCAGGAAGCGACGGGAGGATTCGCAGAATCACGCTGCTCCCGCTGCATCTCGACGAGTTGTTCCTCCCTCTCGGAGACGAACAGGAACCGACCGACCGCGAGCGCGCCGAGAGCCGAGAGGCCCAGCCACGCCGCCAGCGCCGATGCGATCCACACCCACATGGCTCACAGTGTGCGCGAATCCGCCGAGAACACCAAACATCGGAGATCGCAACATGGTTGCAAAAGCAATACTCGAGGACGCCTCACAATGTGACGCCCGTCGCCCACAAGGCGTTCACCATGGCCGGCAACGTCACCTCGATATCGTGGCGCTCCTCCACCCGGCGGCGCGCAGTGACGGCGAGTTCGTACCGCAGGCCGGGGTCGGACATCAATCGCCGCATCGCCTCTGCCAGAGCCTTCGCATCGCCGGGTGGAACGAGCAGTCCCGCGCCGTCGGCCAGGTACTCGGCGGTCCCTCCGTGATCGGTGCCGACGACGGGCACACCGTGCGCCATCGCCTCCAATGCGACCAGCGGTCCCGCCTCCGGTGAGGTGCTCGCAGAGACCATCACGTCCCACACCGCGAAGACCTCGGCGGGATCGACCCGGCCCAGGAACGACACCCGTCCACGCAGGTCGGGGGCGTCTGCGCGACGCCGCAGTTCGTCGAGGAAGGCTTCGTCGCCGGGGAACGGCACCCCCGCCACGTCGAGGTGGACGCCGGGCACCTCGGCCACCGCCTCGAGAAGGACGCGGTGTCCCTTCCATTCCGTCACCGACGCGAGGATGCCCACCCGCGTGGTCGAGCCGTCAGTAGTCGAGCCCTGGGGAGACGCCGGCCGGGACGGAGCAGGCGGGATCGGGACGCCGTGCGGTGCGACGACCACCGGATATCCGCATTCCCGGACCGGGACGGCCGAGGCCCGCGAGACGGCCACCGCTTCCCCCACGGCGCCTCTGCCCACCCGGGCGACGATGTGCTGCTTACGGGAGGACAGGGTGTCGTGCACCAGCCACCTGGCACGTTCCCGGTGGGACGTGCCGAGCACGGCGAGTCGCAGGGAAGGCAGTGCGAACAACGAATTGCACACCACCTGCGGCCGCTCCGCGGCGAGCACGCGACGGAGTCTGCGCGCTCCCACCAGCCACCGCACCGGAAGACCTGCCAGTCCCGCGATCCGCCCGACTCCGGTCTGTCCCCACATGCCCAGCCGGGGCAACCGGACACGGACGCATCCGGCCGGAAGGGCTTCGGCGAGCGGCCCGTCGGGGCACGCCACGACGACCCGACGTCCCTGCGCGAGGGCGGCGTCGACGAGCATCAGCATGATCTTCTCGGCACCCGACCGTTCACCGGTGTGCGCGACGAACAACAGCGGATCGCTCACGGATTCCGTCACGGAGCCTCCTGATTCGTCCGATTCGGGGTCGTCGGCTGAAATCGAGACCGGCGTGCGTTCCGTTACAACAGCGCAACGTCACACCGAATTATCGCCGCGTCTGCAATATTCTCGTGATCGGACGCAATACGCTGTTCGAGTGACATCCCCCCGAACCGGTCGCCGTTCCCGTCGTGCCCTCATGCTGGCCCTTGCTGCCTCGATGACGTTGTGCGCGAACCCGATTACCGCTGCAGCGCAGGATCTCGAGCCGACGGAACCGACGCCTCCGGGCGAGGTCGCATTCCCGACCCGCAATCTCGGACTCGGGCCGAACATCGAATTCCGCGGCAATTCCGATGTCGCCACGCTCACATTTCCGGTCCCGGCCGGAAATACTCCCGCTTTCCTCGACACCACCGCCGAACTGCCCACGAACGTCGCGCGCGGATGGATCGACGTCGTCTCGGACGGGCGCCTGCTCACGCGCGTGGAACTACCGCCCGGCGGCGCCATCGTGCCGCTGTCGATCCCGCTCGCCGGGGCGAAGGTGGAGAACGACGCCGCGGTGATCTCGCTCGATCTGCACCTGGTCGCCGTCGACAACATCTGTCCCGACGACTGGACGCTGGGTTCGGTACGTCTGCGCGACGGTGTGGTCCGGTACGCGGGCACCCCCGAGGCGCCGCAGGCGGTCGCCGACTACCTCCCGCCGGTCCTCGATCGCCTCGAGCTGTATCTGGCCGAGGAACCCACGGACGCCGAGGCGAGCGTCGCCCTCGACCTCGCGGCGACCGTGAGCGCCCGCTACTCCGGCCGGCAGGTGCCCGTGGACGTACGTGAGCTCCCGGCGAACGGCGTTCCTCCCGCCGCCGACACCCCGTTCGTCCGGCAGATCGTCGTCAGCGAGGGCGAGGAGACGGGTGCGGAGGTCGTGCCGGTGCCCGACGGGCCGCCCGCCCTGTACGTCCGCGGCGACGCGGAGACCCTCCTCGACCAGGGACGCCTGATCACCAGCGCCCTGTCCGGCTTCGCTGTCGCCTCCGACGTCGCCGTCGGTGCGTTCGAGACCCGCCCCATCCTCCCGTCCGACTCGGCCACCCTGTACGACCTGCGGGTGTCCGATCTCGAGACGAGCAGCCTCGGCATCGCGGACGTGCACCTCTTCCTCGACCAGACCGAGTTCGGCCGGCCGGTGCGCGACGTGAGCATCGACCTGCAGGGCTCCTACACCCCGCTCCCCGCCACCCAGGGCGGGTCGATCACCGTCTCCGCCGGCGACATCACGCTCGACTCATGGGCGGCCGACGGGAGCGGCGTCATCGACCGTGTCGTCACGGTTCCGAACTCGGCCCTCGGGCGGCTCACCGACGTCAGTGTCGAACTCCGCACCACCGGCGCGCAGCAGCAGTGCGGTCTCCAGCAGCCCGTCACCCTGCGCATCGACGGTGACAGTCGTGTCTTCAGCACGCTCGCGGATCCCCCGCTCCCCGTCGGTTTCCCGTCGCTGCCCCAGACGCTGATGCCGAAGGTCGACGTCGCGACCTCCGACCGCAGTCTCGTCAACGTCTCCCGCGCCGTCGAAATCATTGCCGGACTCCAGTCGCTCACCAGCCGTCCGCTCGACCCCGAATGGGTGACGATCGACGAAGCGCTCGCCTCGTCGGGACCGGCAGTGATCGTGGACGCGAACGGCCTCCTCCCCGAAGATCTGCAGTCGCAGCTGCCGCTCGTCCGCACCGAGGACCGCCGGTTCGAGGTCCGCCACGCCGACGGCGAGAGCACCAGCCTCACCTTCGGCACCGAGGTGGACTTCGCCTCGCTGCAGGTCGTGCGGGACGACGGACGCACCGTGCTGGTCGCCACGTCGACCGGTGCTCCCGAGGAACTCGACCGGACGCTCGACTGGCTCTCCGCCGAGCCCGATCGCTGGTTCGAACTCGAGGGCAGCGTGCTGTTCACCGCACCCGACCGCGATCCGATCTCCCTGATCGATCCCCGGAGCCAGGACGACGACCTCGACGCGCCGTCGTCGGGATCGGACAGCACTGTGACCGCGGTGGTCGTCGCGGGTGTCGTCCTGCTCGTCGTCGGCGCGGCGGGTGCCGCGGTGTGGTCGCGCACCCGGCGCCGCCCGCAGTCACGGTGAACACCATGACCGCGACAGTGGAGCAGCCGTCGTTCACCGAGCGGTTCTTCACGAGCGCGTTGCGGCACACCACCCGCCGGTGGATCGTGATCGTCGCCGCGACCGTCATCGCCTTCCACTCCACGTGGCTGCAGTTGATCGACGAGATCCGCACCGGCACCACGGGCGGTTACGTCCTCATCGTGCCGCCGCTCGTCGCGATCGTCGCGATCGGCATCACGCGGCAACGGAAGAACGAACTGCCGATCCACGACCGGCAGACCGACATCATCACGTCGGTGCTCCTGCTGCTGATCGCCCTCGCGATCAAGGGGCTGCTGATGCCGCGCTACGCGACGAACTATCAGGTGATGCACCTCGACGTGCTCGCCGCGTGGGTGTTCGTGTGCGGGGCGTGCGTCGCGATGTTCGGCCTGCGCGTGACGGCGGTGTACTGGCAGGCGTGGGCGATGCTCTTCCTGAGCTCGCCCGTGCTCTACCGGATCGTGCTCGTCGAGGCCGGGGGCACGAAGCTCGCCGCGGGACAGGTCACGCTCGTGCTCGCCGCCACGGCCATCGGACTCGCGATGCGGCGCACCCGGGCCCGCGGATTCTTCTACGGCTCCGCGACATTCGTGACCGGCCTTTTCGTGCTCATCCTGATCGATCAGCAGTGGCCGGACGCGTCCATCGCCGTGTCCCAGTACGTGCCGGCGGTGATCGCGACGCTGGTCGTCGGTGCAGGCGCCTACCTGTGGACCTATCGCGGGCTCGCCCCGCGCACGCTGCCGCCGAATCCGGTGTCGATTCCCCAGGCGGTGCGGGGAGCCCTGTGCGTCGTGGTGGCCGCGCTGCTCGCGGCGCTCATGCCGCTGCCCGACCAGCGACTGACCCCCGTGTCGGAAGGGCCGCCCTATTCGGGCACCGCCACACAGATCGTCCCGGCCGGATGGATGCAGTTGTCGTCCGTCGACTACGACTGGCCCCGTGCCTACTTCCGCCAGGGATCGGTGCTGCGCCGGCAGGTGATCCGTGCGGAGGAACCGAATCCGGACTGGGACCGTCTGCTGCGTCCGCGCACCGTCGCCGTGCAGACACTGCAGGTGCGCAGCCCGAACGCGTTCGCGGTCTACCCCGCCGAGTCGATGTACGAACTCGGCAGGTCGCGCGTGAGCCCCAAGGAGTACGTCGATCTGGGGCACGGGGTGACCGCCGAATACTTCACCGTCGTCGACGACAACCTGCTCCTGACATGGAGCCTGCTCAGCTTCGTGTGGACCCGCAGCGACACCGTCGCCCAGCGGGTGAGCCTGCTGACGGTGGACAACCACGAACTCGACGCGCCTTTCCCGCAACCCGAACCGAACACCGCCACCAATGCGCGCACGCTGCTGCGGGTGCTGTTGCGCGGCAACGGCACCGTCGAGGACACCGAACCCGAGTACAAGGACCGTTCCATGCTGATCGAAGTGGGTCGCGAACTCGTGGAGGCACAATGGCAGGGCGAGTGAACGTCGGCTCCGGACACGATGTTCCACCCGAGGGCACCGCGGAGTTCGACGCCTACCGGACCGCCGCCCTCCACGAGGCGGTGCACGGACTGCGCGAACGCAGCCCCGTCTCGTCGGCGTCGGTCGCGTTCGTGCCGTGGCAGAAATATCTCGGATTCGCGCTCGCCGCGGCCTTCGTGCTCGCGCTCGTCGTGGCGACGAAACCGACCCTGATCGTCTTCACCGTGCTGTGCACCTTCGGGTACATCGCGACCCTCGCCGACCGGCTGCTGCTGTTCACCCGTGGCATGGCACGCGACGCGCAGTTCATCGTCGACGACGAGGAAGCACTCGCCCTCACCGACGACCAGCTACCGCCGTACACGGTGCTCGTCCCCGCTTACAACGAACCCGAGGTGGTCGGCGACCTGCTCGCCGCGATGGCCGCGCTCGACTATCCGGCCGACATGCTCCAGGTGCTGTTGCTGCTCGAGGAGGACGACACCGTCACCATCGAGGCCGCGGAGAAGGCCGGGCTCGGCGAGAGTGTCGAGATCCTGCTCGTCCCGGCCGCCGACCCGCGCACGAAACCGAAGGCGTGCAACTACGGTCTGCACTTCACGACCGGTGAGATCGTGACGATCTTCGACGCCGAGGATCTGCCGGAGCCGTTGCAGCTGCGCCGGGTGGTCGTCGTCTTCGACCGTCTCGGCGACGACGTGGCATGCGTGCAGGCGAAACTGGCCTTCCACAACGGAACCCAGAATCTGCTGACCGGCTGGTTCACCGCCGACTACGCACTGTGGTTCAACTTCATCCTGCCCGGATTGATGAAGTCGCAGTCGCCGATCCCGCTGGGAGGCACGTCGAACCACATCCGCCGGTCGGTGTTCGACGAGATCGGTGCGTGGGATCCGTACAACGTCACAGAGGACGCCGATCTCGGCGTGCGGATCGCCGAATCCGGTTACTCCACCGCAGTTCTCGACTCGACCACACTCGAGGAGGCGAACAGCGATCCGATCAACTGGGTGCGGCAGCGATCCCGTTGGTACAAGGGCTATCTGCAGACCTGGCTGGTCCACATGCGCCGGCCCGTGCAGTTGTGGCGGGTGATCGGCACCGCGGGGATGCTGCGTTTCACGACCCTGCTCGCGGGCACGCCGATCATCGCCTGCCTGAACATGGTGTTCTGGATGACGACGCTGGCGTGGCTACTCGGGCAGGCGGCACTGATCGAGGAGATCTTCCCCTGGTACGCCTACTTCCCCGCGCTGATCTCGCTCGTGTTCGGCAACGTCGCCGTGATGTACATGAACTTCGTGGCGTGCCGAGAGACCGGGCACGCGAACCTGTGGTGGCCGTGCCTGACCGTGCCGTTCTACTGGGTGCTCATGTCGATCGCGGCGATCAAGGGCACCTATCAGCTCATCCGTAATCCTTCCTACTGGGAGAAGACCTTCCACGGGTTGTCGTCGTGAGGGCCCGCAGCGCGTGGGTGTTCTGGACCGCCTGCCTGATCTATCTGGTGGTGGGACTGTGGCTCGCGCTGGACGTGCAGTACTACCAGGGTGATTCGCTCAGCCGTGTCAGCGCCGCGCGGTCGGTGCTGCTCAGCCGCGACCCGCACCTCGCCGCCATCGGGTTCGTGTTCACGCCGCTCACCGCCCTCGTCCAGGTGCCCCTCACGGGACTGTCGGCGTGGTTCCCCTCGCTGTCCGCCTATGCGGTCACGGCGGTGCTCATGTCGGCACCGTTCATGGCCGGCGCGGCGGTGCAGATCCACCGGATCGCGTGTGATCGCGGCTGCGCGCCGTGGTTCGTGTGGACGGTGACGGCGGTGTTCGCCCTGAACCCGATGATCGTCTACTACGGGGCGAACGGCATGAGCGAGGCGCCGTTCCTGTTCGCATTGTGCTGGGCCGCGCGTCGTTTGATCCGCTGGTGCAACACCGACGACATCCACGACCTGGCGCTGGCCGGAATCGCCCTGGCACTGGCGTATCTCGCGCGGTACGACGCGTTGGCCGTCGGCGGGGCGGTGACGGTCTTCGTCGCACTGCTCGTCCGGTACCGGTCGCGCCGCTACGCTCCCGGCTCGGGATGGCAGCCGGCGATCATGGACGCGATCCTCGTCGCCTCCCCCCTCGCGTTGGCCTTCGTCGCGTTCGTCGTGACGAGCTGGCTCGTCACCGGCGAATGGCTCGCGCAGTTCACCTCGGCCTACGGCAACGCCGCCATCCTCGAGCAGAGCGGTGGCGGGTCGTCGGGCGGGCTCGGTGCGATCGCGTTCTCGCTCGCCGAGACCGTCGTGCTCGGACCGGCACTTCCGCTGCTGATCCCGGTCGTGGCGGTGCTCGCGTGGCGGCGACGCGATCTCGAACCGCTCGTGCCGTTCGTCGTCTTCGGCGCGGTCCTGGGATTCGCGGCCCTGTCCTATGCGCGCGGAATGACGTTCCCGTTCCTGCGCTTCTACATCTGCGCGATCCCGCTGCTCGCGGTGTGGGTCGTACAGCTGGCTCCGCGACGCGGACTGCTCACGGCACGACGCCCCGGACCGCACGCCGTTCCGAGGACGGAGGACCGCAGCGGCGCGGCACCGTTGGGCGCGACGCTCCTGGTGTGCAGTCTGCCCGTCACCTTCGTTGCGATGGGCTCGCCCACCCTGTCGCAGGAACAGCACGCGTTGCGCACGGTGCTGTTCCCGGACGACGACGATCCGTCCGAGGTGCGCGAGCAGCAGCGACGGGTGATCGCGGCGTTCTCCACCGAACGACGCATCGCCGATTATCTCGACGCGATGGACCTGCCGCCGGGCTCGGTACTGATGGACACGGTCTACGGGTTCGCGATCTTCTCGGCCACCGAACGCCCCGAGACGTTCGTCATCCCCTCGGATGCCGACTTCACGGCCGTGCTCAACCGTCCCTCCGCCTCCGGGGTCGAGTACATCCTCACCGTCCCCAACGAGGGCCGGGGAACATCGGATGCCGTCAACCGCCGCTACCCCACCATCTACGAGACCGGCAGCGACATAGCGCTGCTCGAACTCGAGATCCCCAACGACGGTGCCGACCAACCCGACTGGCGACTCTTCCGGGTCCTCGACCGTGATTCACCCTGAGCGGTGGTGACGCCGTAGGACGTAGTGGACCGGGTCGTCCGGGCCGACGTCGTAGGTGCACTCGTCCGGTCGCGGGTCGGGGACGAATGACCACATCAGTGCGCCGTCCGCCCCGAGGTCGCGGTATTGCGTGAGCGTGCGGTCGACGATATCGGCACGTTCGTTCGCGGTGCGGCACGAACCGGCCCGGACACCGAGTTCGGCGACGAGCATCGGCTTCGACAACCCGTCGAGCCGCTGCTCGAGGAACTGCGCGTCGTCGTAGTCGTGATACTGCACGACGTCGAGCTGCTCGGAGCCGGTGACGATCGCGAAATCGTCTCCGGCCGAACCGCACTGGTCGCCTCCGATGGTGCCCACGGTGACGAGCCGGTCCGGGTCGTGCTCACGGACGATGGCGGCCGCGTCGTCGATCCAGGTGCGGAGCAGCCGGGCGCCACCGGGCAGGCACTCGCGTCGTTCGAGGGTGCACTCGTCGTCGGTGCAGGTCGCGGTCTCGGGTTCGCCGATCAGGTCCCACATCGCCACCGCCGGCGACGACCCCCACCGCTCGACGGCCGTCGCGACCCAGTCGTCGTAGGCGAGTACATGACCGGGTAGCGGGTCGCGCCAACCGGTGTCGTACCAGTCCGCCTGCTTGTATCCACCCGCGTCGCAATCGCTGTCCTGCGGGGCGAGAACCGGGATCAGATACACCCTGTGCCGCTCGGCGGCGTCGAAGACGGCATCGAGCGCCGTGAAGTCGAGCGTGCCGCCGATCCGGTGCACGGCGTGGGACTGGAAGGCGTCGAAACGCACGATCGAACGCGGCGCCAGCGCACCGAAGAATTCGTCGAGATCCACCTGGGCACCGCATCCCTGGTTGACCTCCCAGCGGGTGCCGAGCTGGTAGGCGTTGAGTCCGGCGGGCCACCACGTCCGTCCGTCGAGAACGAGACGGTCGCCGTCTGCACGCACCACCGGCAGATCCTCGGGAGGTGAGGGGCGCGACGAAGTGTCCTGCGCGCAGGCCGCGAGCAGGAGAAGCAGGGCGGTGGCGACCGCAGCGACGCGCACGTCCAGAGATTAACCGCCACGGAGCCGTGTACGCAGGCATCCGGACATCGGGTCGTCAGAGGTTGTCGAGGGTCCGGATGATCCGGCGCATGTCCTTGCTCTCGGTGTTGTGAACGAGGCCGACGAGGGCCGACGTCAGCGGGTCGGGGCGTGCGATGACCCTGCCGAGCACGGCGACGTTCCGGTCGAGGACGTCGATCGCAGCGGGGCGCAGGTTCGCATCCATCTGCGACAGCATCTCGGCCCATACCCACGCGTTGTCCCGCGCGCGGTCGAAGGCGAAGTCGAGGACCGGGTGCACCGCGTCGACCGGTTCGAGGATCTTGATCAGGGGCGAGAACGACTCGATGGCGTCGCGCACCTTCGGCATCACCCCCGCGATGATGCCGTTGATCTTGTCGTAGTCGGCGCGGAAGGCGTCCAGTTCGTCACCCGACAGGTTCTCACCCACAACGACGGCGAGATCGAGATTGATGTGCGCGTTGATGCCCAGCAGCAGGTGCTGCAGCACGATCAGCCGGCCCTGTTTCGTGGCATCGAACGCGATCTGCCACGCCCTGGTCGGTGTGGCCGCTTCGTAGGCCTCGAAGTAGCGGTTCGCGAACAGGGTGTCGATACTGTTCATGCGGTCCTTGTCCGCGAAGACGCCGGCCTTCACCGCCAGGGTCATCTGCCGGTAGACGGCCGCGAAACATCCCCGCGGATCACCGCTCTTCGCGGTCTCGTCGACGATGCCGTCGAGGATCCCGATCACCTCGTCGATGTCGTTCGCGTGCAGCGCCACGGTCCCCTCCTCCGTGCGGATGAGGATCATTGTGGACCCGCAGCTGCCGTCCCGGAAAGAACCGCGGGGCGGGGAAGAACTAGCTGGGACGCGCGTCGGGGTGCTTGTGCACGAAGTTCAGGTACGCCTTCGACGGCGTGGGCCCGCGCTGGCCCTGGTACTTGGACCCGACCTTCGCGCTGCCGTAGGGGTGCTCGGCGGGGCTCGTCAGCCGGAACAGGCACAGCTGACCGATCTTCATGCCCGGCCACAGCGTGATCGGCAGGTTCGCGACGTTGGACAGCTCGAGGGTGATGTGCCCGTCGAAGCCCGGGTCGATGAACCCGGCCGTCGAGTGCGTGAGCAGACCGAGCCGGCCCAGCGACGACTTGCCTTCGAGGCGGCCGGCGAGATCGGCCGGCAGGGTGCACCGTTCCATCGTCGACCCGAGCACGAACTCGCCGGGGTGCAGCACGAACGGCTCGCCCTCGGGCACCTGCACGAGCGACGTCAGTTCGTCCTGCTGCTTCGCCGGGTCGATGTGCGTGTAGCGCGTGTTGTTGAAGACGCGGAACAGGCTGTCGAGTTTGACGTCGACACTCGACGGCTGCACGAGCTCCGGATCGAACGGGTCGATGCCCAGATGCCCGGAGGCGATCTGAGCGCGGATGTCGCGATCGGAGAGCAGCACGAGTAGAGGTTAACAATCTCCCGGTCGAGGGTTTCTACGTGGCCGAGTCACGCCGCAGTTGCGTCGACATCGTGAGCAGCAGTTCGGTGCACTCCTCGACGACATCGTCGTGGCTCAGCGGCACGGTGCCGTCGAGCCAGGCCGTCAGCGCCTGGGCGAGTCCGCCGACGACATAGTGCGCCGCGAGGTCGAGCCGGGGGCTCGGGGTGATGGCGTAGATGTTCTCGGCCTGAGCGGTGACCAGGCCGGCGAACATGCGGGTCGAGTCGAGGCGCCGCTTCGCCAGCTGCGTGTTGGCCTGGCTGACGGAGAACAGCATGCGGCCGAGCCGCGGGTCCTCGTCGATCTCGCGGACGATGTTCTCGACGCAGGCCCGCACGATCGCGCGGTCGTCGGCGGCGGGTGCCGAGGTCACGGCGGCGAGGGTGCTCTCGGCGATGCGCTGGACGACGTGGTCGTAGACGGCACCGGTGAGCTCGTCGCGGTCGGCGAAGCTCTCGTAGAAGTAGCGCGACGCCAGACCGGCGCGCTTGCAGACACCGCGCACCGACAGCGTGGCTTCGCCGTCGGCAGCTCCGAGGAGGTCGAGACCGGCCTCGATCAGCTGCGCTCGCCGATCGGCCTGTCGTTCCTCGCCTGCGCGTCCACCGTAGAGCCGTCCAGTTGCCATACCCCTATCTTCGCAGCGTCCGGTCTCCGTTCCGCGCAACCTCCGGTCTTTACCGTCGGCGCGCATCTGAGTACAGTCGTGGTCACTTCGAACGATGGAGGGACATCCGATGACGACGACCGTCGACAAGCCCGTCGGCCTGGACGACACGATGGACGGGCTCGGCCTGGCCGCCGGAGCAGCGAACATCATCATGCAGCTGTCGTGGCCCGGTGTCGGCTACGGCGTCTACGAGTCGCGCGTGGAGTCGGGACGGCTGTTCGACCACCCGATCAAGCGCACCCGCACCACCCTCACCTATCTCGCCGTTGCAGCACGCGGCACCGATGACGAGAAGCGCCTGTTCCGTCGCGGCGTCAACAAGGCCCACGCGCAGGTGCGCTCCACCGAGTCGAGCCCGGTCGAATACAACGCGATGGACCCGGAACTGCAGCTGTGGGTGGCGTCGTGCATCTACCGCGGGTTCGAGGACGTGCACCGCGCGCTGTACGGGCCGATCCCCGACGACGCGATCGAGTACTTCTATCAGAACGGCGCGACCTTCGGCACGACACTGCAGGTGCCGCAGCACATGTGGCCGAAGGACCGCGCGGCGTTCGAGCAGTACTGGGAGGACAACCTCCACAAGGTGAAGATCGACGACACGATCCGCGAGCACCTGCTGTCGATCGCCCGGATCGAGTTCCTGCCCCAGCCCGTCCCGGCCCTGTTCGGCAAGCTCAACCTGTTCTTCACCGCCGGCTTCCTGCCGCAGCTGTTCCGCGAGCAGATGCTGCTGCCGTGGACGCCGAGCGACCAGCGTCGCTTCGACCGCGTCATGCGAGCTCTCGGTGTGGTGAACAAGAGGCTGCCGGTCGCGGTGCGGGAGCTGCCCTACCGCGTGCTGCTGGCCGACATGCGGTGGCGGATCCGGACGGGCCGATCCCTGGTCTAGGGGTCCCGCGATCGACCCTGAGAGTCTGCTACAGTTTGCTCCGAAAGCTCGGGCCGGAGTCGGTGAGAATCGGCAAAAGCCCAGCGTGCCGATGTAGTTCAATGGTAGAACATCAGCTTCCCAAGCTGAATACGCGGGTTCGATTCCCGTCATCGGCTCTCACACGAAGGCCCCGGTAAGCGCATTGCGCAGTCGGGGCCTTCGTTGTTCTCCGCGTAGGCGGTACCTCGGCAGTACCTCCCGCTCAGCAAAGGTCGTGTCGGCCTGCTATGAGAGCATGTCAGGCAACAACCGCCCCACGGAGGAGTCGAGTTTCGGATGTCGTCAGTTCGTTCGCAGTTCGAGTCAGACCTGAAAGAGTTTGTCGGCACGTTCCGAGACGGGATCTCAACCGAAAAGGGCGATTGGACCATCAAGGGATTCGTTGATGTCTACCGAAACGTCTACACCATTTCCTCTGACACTAAAATTGTCTCAAAGATCCTCGAAATTCACCTCTTTCCGCTCCTATTAGAGTTCGCAAACACAAATAATTACCGCATCGTGCTTGCCGACCACCAAAACTACTATCCAGATTTAACGTTCGTAGACGCCGACAATCCCAGCATCAAGTTTGCAGTTGACCTTAAGACAACGTACCGAGTGCCCGGAAAACCCGGATATTGCAATGGATTCACACTCGGCTCGCACGGGATGTACTTTACCGACAGAACATCAACCAAGAATATCCAGTTCCCGTATAGTGAGTACGACGGTCATTTTTGCCTTGGCGTACTCTATGACCGTGCGGTAAAGAAAGATATAGACGAAACCAAGAGACTCGGGCTCGACGATCTGGAATCAATCGTTTCCGTCATCTCCAACATTGACTTCTTTGTTGCCGAAAAATGGCGGATAGCAAGTGACAAAGGGGGCAGCGGAAACACCGCGAACATCGGGAGCATCAACCACATCGACGATATACTTGCCGAGCGAGGCATGTTCTCGAAGCTCGGTGAGGAGTGGTTTGACGACTACTGGATGAACTTCGGGAAAATTTCTATGACGACCGAGGACGGAAAGACCAAGAAGATCACAAGCCTTGTTGATTTTGTCGAATACAAGGGCGGCCCAATCGAGCTAATCGTACCTAAACGCGGACTCAGGAGTAAGCAGTAATGCCCCGAATCATTGTTCCTCCGATCAAGTCGCAGGGGATTAAGACGAAGCTTGTCCCGTTCATCTCTTCGCTCGTTCCGGAAGACCTGAATGGGCGCTGGATCGAGCCCTTCATGGGCACAGGCTGCGTCGGTTTCAACCTGGCAAAGGGAGAAGCCCTCCTGGCAGACTCCAACCCTCACCTGATCGCTTTCTATCAGAGCGTTTTATCCGGAGATATTACGGCCCCGAGAGCTAAACAGTTCCTCACCGAAGAGGGTGCAAAGTTACTGGAAATAGGGGAAGCGCACTTCTACGAAATACGGGAGCGCTTCAATGCCACGCACGATCCGATGGATTTCCTATTTCTGAACCGATCCTGCTTTAACGGCATGATTCGATTTAACAAAAAGGGTGGATTCAACGTTCCTTTTTGCCGGAAGCCGAACCGGTTCGCTCAAGCATATGTGACTAAAATCAGCAATCAAGTTCGAAACATCTCGCAGATATTAAATCACGGGTCTTTCGAGTTTAGAAATCAGAGTTTCCGCGATACCATCAGCGAAGCCAAAGCAGGGGATCTGATCTACTGCGATCCTCCCTATATCGACCGTCATGCTGATTACTACAACGGATGGACACATGACGACGAAATCGCGTTGCACGAGGCATTATCAAGCTCTCCGGCGTCGTTTATCCTAAGCACTTGGTCTCACAACGACTATCGGCGGAATGACTATCTTACAGAAATTTGGGCAGACTACCCCGTTGTTACCAAGGAACATTTCTACCATGTTGGGGGACAGATCGAGAATCGCAAGGGGGTAACCGAGGCATTGATTCACTCACCCGATCTGAGCCTCAAGTCGACGCCGGAAATGGCAGAAGATTCGGTTCTTATCGATGAAGGCGAAGACACCCTATTCTAGGCACGAATCGGCACTACGTTCCCGCCAGCCGCGACCGGTTGTCCCATCGCCCCCAGTGCGGCCATAGCGTCGGAGTGGTCGTCAGCGAACAGGTGCGCGTAGACGCTGAGCGTGGTGGTGACCTTGGCGTGCCCCATAAACCGCGCGATCTCCAACGGCGGTATGCCCGCAGCCACGCACAGGCTGGCGTAGGTGTGCCGCAACGCGTGGAACTTGAGCGCGGGCGGTAGCGCAACCCTGGGCGTGAACCGATTAGCCCGCAGTACGGCGGGCCGGTACACCGACTTGTAGAACGTCTGGTGACGGAGCAGGGCGTGCCAGTCCAGGCTCAGCCGCGCTTCGGCTTCGTCCACGGGGAGTGCGGCCAGTGCGTCCTCCGCTTTGGGGACGATGCGTTTACCGGTGGCGTCGGTGGCCTTCTTGCCGGTGGGCTTCTGCGCGGCCAGGGTGCCAGCCGGGAACAGCGGCGCGGTGGGTTCGTCACGGCGGGGGTGCCGTGCCAGGTAATCGCGCAGCAGGTCCACGGTCGCGGGGGTGAGAGGGACTCGTCGCCGGCTCCCCCGCGTCTTGGGGGTGTCGTACAGCAGCTGGCCGTCAATGGTAATGACGGTCCGCTCCACCCGCAGGGTTCCAGGCTTGGGCCGCGCGTTCGGGTTCAGCGACCGCGCGGGCAGGTCTACGTCGCCCACTTGCAACCCCGCCAACTCAGCCGCGCGCAGACCAGCCCACGCCGCCACGTGGACGTAGACGTTGTACGGCCAGGGCGTCGCTGCTGTGAGCGCCTGCACTTGCTCTGCCGTGAGGAACTGGTCCGGGTCGTCCACGACGCCGGGCGCTCCGCCGTTGGTGCTGTGTTCGCTGGGGAGCTTCACGTAGTCGGCTGGGTTGTCGGTGAGCCGTCCGTCCACCACGGCCTGCGCCAGCACCATCCGCACGACGAAGTACGCGTGACGAACCGTGGACGGCTTCTTGCCTGCGGCGACCATGCGCTGCACCCACTCGCTGATCTGCTGCCGGGTGATGGCGTTCAGCGGGTAGCCAGCGAACGTAGCCGCAATGGACAGCTCGCGTGTAGCGATGGGGCCGCGCGTCTTGGGGCGCAGCAGATTCTCGTACTCGGCGCGGGTACGCGGCTTCAGGTCGTGCCGGGACGCCAACCACTCCCCCGCCGCTACACCGAATGTCATCGCTCCGGCGCGGTGGTCCCACGTGCTGCCGCGCCGCTGGGTGTAGTCCACCTCGTTGGCGTAGGCCTCGGCGTCCTTCTTCGTGGTGAAGCCGCCCTTGCTGCGTTGCTTGCCGTCCGGCGTCCGGTACTTGACCACGTAGCGGGTCTGGCCGGTGCTGGTGATGCGCTTTTGCACGTGTGCCATCAGGCCACCGCCTTCTCTTCAGCCAGGCGACGCAACACACGCCGCACCGACGAGTAGTGCCACGTATTGCCCCCGGTGGCCGTGGGGATGCCTTCTTCGGTGAGGCGTGCGGCTATCGCCTTCGCCCCGAGGCCTTCTGAGCGCAGGATCTGGATGCGGCGCTGCGCGCTGGTGCTGACCAGGCCAGGCTCTCCCCTCTTCCGTTTGGTGTCCAGGGCCTCACGGGTGCGGGTACCAATCTTGCGCCGTTCTTCAGCGGCCATCGCCAGGCGGATGTCCGCAGCGAAGCGTTGGCTGGGTTCGCCGCTGTCTGCACCTTCGCAGTCCATCAGTCGCCAGCCGTAGCGTTCGGCGCGCTTCATCAGTTGAGCGGCGTCCAGCTGGTCGCGGGTGACGCGGTCCAGCGCCCGCACCAACAATGCCTGAGCGACCCCGTTCTCCACGGCGGCGATGGCAACCTCACGCCCGTACATGGCGTCCGTCTTGGCCCCGCTGATGACGTCCGTCGTAACAGTGAGCAGCTCGTGCCCACGCTGGGAACACCACTGCTCCAACGATTCCCGCTGAGCCTCCAAACCGAGGCCGCTCACACCCTGATCCTTGGTGCTCACTCGCACGTACCCGATGACTCTCATATCCGTTGCCTCCCTTGCCGTTGCGGGGTGCAGGGGGCGCGATGTTGCCTGCACCCCTGCACCCCACAACCTACCTCGAACGTATGTTCGATGCCAGCGCGTAACAGCAGGTCAACGCCCCCGCTGGTTGACTTGTGCCGCGCCCCAGCCCGTGCCGCCCAGCCGCCCTACTGTTCCGATGCGGCGATGGCTGGGCGGGCGCAGCGGCCCTATGTGCGGTGGGTGCGGCGTGCGCGCCGGGGCGGTGGTGGGCTGGTACGCCGGACGCGCTCCACGGCGTCTTCAAACGGAATGAGCCCCAGGTCCACCACCTCGTCAACCGGGACGGGCGGTTCAGTCCGCGGGACGAAGGGTGCGGCTTCTTCCTCGGCCTCGCGGCGGAGGTCGTCGGCGTCGGCACGCTGGAGGTCGCGCAGCTCCTCGTAGACCCACGCCCAGCGCCGCGTCACAAGGCACCCCGCGTAAGCGGCGTCCCACCGGGCAGAGACGCACACATTCCGCCACCACCAGCAACGAGGCAGCAACAGTCCCAGTTGAATTCGGTATCACGTACTCGGTGGCACTCGATCACTTTTGGCCCTCTCGTTGGATTCGCTTCCGACTGCTCTCCGGGAGCGCCACCGCTTCCGGCGTGATGATATTGGCCACCGCAGCCATGACCTCTGCGTCGGTAAGTATCTTGCCTGCAAGCGAATACACCTTGGAGAGCCCGCTAGGATTCACGTCCAGCAGTCCCGCTTCCACGCACAGCTCCCGTCCGAGGTGGAAGAAGAACACTCGCTTGGCCGGGTTGCGGTCTGTCGCCGAGACTCCCGCGTGTTCGCTGATCGTCTTCACGTTCGGCACCTTGCCCGCTGTAAGGCATTCCGCCACGGCGCGGTACGCCAACACTGCGCCTTCCACCGCTCGTTCCTCACGGGGACGACCCCGTGTGCCAACCTTTGGAAAGTCCATCGTCAGTTCCACTTCTCCTCGACGGATCGTGTAATTTCTTTGTTTTCAACGGCCCTGGGCAACATGGCCCAACCCAACCTGGCCCTAAGGGTTTGCGTGGGCCGGGTTGAGTTGCCCGGCCACACACCACCCAGTCCCCGGCTCACGGGTCGGGTTGAGTTGCGGGCTGAGTTGATTAAGCCCGTGGCCAGGGGTTTTGGGCAACTCGGTCCAACCTGACCCAACTCGGCCCACAGGGCGGGGCCGAGTTGGTTTGCCGCGCCCGCGTGGTCAGCCCTCGTCATAGCTGAAACCGTCGTCCGTCGGCACTATCTTGAAGGTCAGCCCCGGCCCCAAGCTGTATCTCGGGCGTACAACGTCGCGCGTTCCTTCGCGGCCAGGAGCATCCTTCACGAGCAGCTGCCGGACGCTTTCCAACTGCTCGATCTCCTCTTTGACCGCTTTTCGGTTCCCGCCGACAGCGTCCACAAGCTGACTCTTCGTGTAGGCAAGGGGCTTCTCCCGTATCAGCTCCAGAATCCGCGCCCGCCTTTCCGAGGCACCGCGCCTGCCACCGGACTTCCGGTCTCCGGTCGTGCCGTCACCGCGCCGGATCTCCCAACTGATCGCCGCGCTGCCCTCGTCACCGTTCTCAACCTGCTCAGCGGTGGCAAGCTGCCAGTCCAGTTCCCAGCGGCTACCGCCCCACTGCCGCGACCCGAACTCCACCGCAAGCTGATATTTGCCGCCTGCAAGATCGGGAGCGTCGCGGTGCTTTTGCAGAATCCAACTGTCGGCCCACTGCCCCATCCCCGACTGCGCGATGGAGTCCAGGTCCAGGTCAGCAGAACCGCTCTTCCGGAAGTGGTCGGCCACAATCAGCGCGGTCTCGTTCGCCGTCTGCGCGGACAACGCAGCCAGCATCCGGCCGCGTTCGTACAGGTTCTGTGCTTCCACCCCAGCCGGATGGAACGCATACAGCGGATCAAGGATGACCAGCTCGGGCTGAACGTCATCCAGGTTGCGCTTGAGCGCGTCGGTGAAGTCCGGCGCATCCAGCGAGCCGACTTCAAATACCGCGTGCAGCGGCAGGTCGGCAAGGTCCACACCGTACGCACGGGCGATGGCCTGCACCCGCCGCTGAAAGGGCGCACGCCCACCTTCGCCTACGTAGTAGATCACCGGGCCCTGAGATTCCACCTTGAACTCGTTGAACAACGCCGCACCACTCGCCACAGCAACCGCGACGGAGAGCAGGTTGTACGTCTTGAGCGTCTTCTTCTCACCGCCCATCGGCCCGAACGAATGACGCGGCCACACACCCCGAACCAGCCACTCCATCGGTGGGACCGGTTGCGCCAAGTCGCCCGCGCTGACCGGCGCGAACCGACCTGTTGGAGCCTCGCCGGCCGACTCCACTACGCCGCGCTTCATCAGGTCGGGGTTCTCAAGGTCAGGAATCCACGCGGAGTCTTTGTGCCACGCACCTCCGGGCTGAAATGCGTGCGCCACAGACGGTCCGGCCGCTGCGACGATCTCAGCCGCACCCTTAAGAGACCGATCAAACTCACTGCGCGCCGCGTGCTCGCCGCGTTCGCCGCTGAGCGCCTGCACGAATGCGGTGCGCACCATCTGGACGGCGAGCTTCACCCCCGATGCTCCACCCCAGCCGAGGCGTAATAGCTCCAACATCTTCTGGTTCATGGTGTCGTGGCGACCTGCACCTGAGCTGAGCGCGTCGAGGACTTGTTGCATTGCCTTCTGCACTGCGTCGGTCATCAGCCCGTCAGAGAACGACGCGATCAGGTCGTCGGGATCGGCGGCGCGTTCGCGCTCCAACTCCTGACGGTGCTTGTAAAGACCGGCGAGCCAGGCGTCGGGCAGCATCGGAAGCTCACCAGGCGTCGGTAGGTGACCGCACTCGTCGCCGTCCGGGCCGAATACCCGCACCGGCCCTACGTTGTGGATCGACGGCGGCACGACCGCGTAACGATGATGCCGTTGAAGGACTTCTACACCAGACCCGTTTTTGCCGTCCCGCATGGGCACGACGCCTACGCCCACCCAGTCGTCCGGCACACGAAACAGCATCTTCCCGCTGCCGTCACACCGAGCGGTGATCGTCCATGTAGGCGGAAGCGTCCCCCACTCGGCCTCACGTGCTGAGATGGTCTCGGCCCCCGGCTTACCGCCGTAGCAGTCAACGTCCAGAGCGATCACGCCGACCGGCATTCGCGTTGCCAGGTTCAGGCCGTCTTTGGCCGTAGCCCACTGGTCAGCCCACCGACGAAAGGTGTCTTCGTCAGTGACGTCCACACCCTCATGTCCGGTTACCCCTTTCACGAGAAGGTCCTTACCCTTCTCCCCTCCAAGCGGGATCGGGTGCCATCCGAGAGCAACCAATTCCTTCGCAGCAATAACGAACTCTTCAGTCCGGATTCGTTTGCACTCCTGCGAATTCCACGATTGTGGCGTGCCGTTTCTACTGGTAAGTTTAGTCATGTTCGGTCGCTTTCTGGATGGTAGCGATGGAATCCGAGATGAGAACTCGGAATCTGAAGACAACGCCCGCCCCGGTCGCTACACCAGGGCGGGCGTTGCGTATACGGCACCCACTAGGCTACTACGCTATTTCTGGGATACCTTGTGTTGAAACAGATTTCCGATGATTGCGCGGGTACGCTGGTCAGTGGCCCGTGCCAGCACTTTCGACGGTTCTTGCTCGGACTGGAAGGGGACGTGTCCGGTTCACACCGGACACGTCCTTTTCGTTTGCAGCGGTTGACTTCCGGGCCGCCCTGCCGGGGTTGCCCAACGGCCATACAAGCCCGCCACCGGGGCAGCCAAGCCCCCGCGATGCGCCACCCAGCAACCGCACTGCCGGGTACCGCACCAGGCCTCTCACCGCCGTACACAACCGGAAGCTCCCCGGCGGCAGCACCCACACGCCGCCATGCCATTCGCGGTCGTCTTCATCGATGACGACTGTGCATCCCCACCGCTGTCTTATCTGGAACGCCCACCCCAAGAACAGGTCCGGCGCATCCACTAAGCTCGGGCCGGCGACGATCGCGGACCCTGGCTCACACCACCCCGCCCTCATCGGTCTGCCCAGTCCAGGCCGCGATGGTCGAGTTCACGCCTGCACTGGCGACACGCCGAGAGCACATGGATGATCGCCCCGCAGCTCACCATCAGGAACGACTCGCAGTTGTAGTTCTGGTCGCGCTCGCACAGCCAGCACGCCCAGGTGTCGCGTGCGATGTGGCGAGCAAATTCTTCTCTCGGCAATCCTGGCTGGACAACGTAGGCGACGCTTTGGGGCACCGAGTAGTCGCTGTCGTAGGTCCATTCACGGCAGTGCAATGCCACGATTCCGACGGGTTGCCCGTCATGACTGAAAGATCGTGTGTGCCCGTCCTCGCAAATGCTGAGTGCTACCGTTTGTGCTCGGTCCAGGCCGTCGCTCACGGCAGGGTGGTTTCTTGCTGCCGGAGACAGAGACCGTTGCAGCTCGCCGAGGAAGTACGGTTCCATCGCAGCCTGAATCTGATCCACGAACGGATTGCCAACACCGCGCATCGCGTCGGAGTCACCGCGTTCGTGTGCTGCCAGCGCAGGGAACTTGCGCTTCAACTCGTCGTAGCTGTTCACGCTGCACCATCCTTACGGGTCTGAGCGAGGGACAGAACCCACAGATAGAGGTCCTTTTCAGCCGTATGATTCCAGCGGTCAATCTTGTAGACGGGTAGCTCTCGCTTCTCTAGCGCGGTCCGCATCCGGTTCGGCGTCACCGGTACGCCTAGGCGCTCCCGCACGAACGCCACGGCGGCGTCCCTGCCGCGAATCGTCGGCATCTCGTTCAGGTCGTCGCGGTTGATCGGCGCGCGGCGGACTGGCCGTTGCGGTGGGCTGATGGGACGGGCCGCGTGGGCGTGTCCGTATTGCTGACTCATCGGGTTTCTCCCTTGACTCGGGACCCCTGGAAACGCAAAATCCCAGGAAGCCATCGCGATTGATGAAAACCTGGGATTACTGCTTCTATCCCGACTGGGAGATCTGACCCCACGGGTGCGGTGATGGATACTCGCCCGTTCGAGGCTGCCCGACAGTCCCGGCAATTCCTCAGATTCCTTTGCCGTACCCGCCCCGCCGTGGGCGGCTTGGGTACGGCACCCATATTGCCATGTACAGCTATCGGGCCGCAACCACGGCGCATTGAAATATGGTCATACGCAATGACTTACGTCCAGACTCTCCGGTTTGACGTGCCGCACATGTCTATGTTCCGCCGCCTGATTTCCACTGAGGTGGGTGTTCATCGGTTCGGTGACTATGAATGACCGCGAAGAGAAGTCAACGAACGCTTCCGAACGCAGCAGAAGACCCTGCGACAGTGAACCGGAGAGAACTCCATCGCAGGGTCTTCTGTGAGTAGCCACCCGGAGACAAGTCGATCCAGGGCCTTGCTCTCACCGTCGCCAGAACAAGTTCACGACCGACGGCTTGTTTCCGCGCGGCCGGGACTGGCGCACGCGGCGTCTGTGAAGTTGGGTGCCGCGCCCCGCTGGAGGCAAGGGAGCCAACAGGACGCGGCGGCGACCGGGCCGTCCCCGGTCGCGGTCTGGGTTACCGCTTGAGCTTGGTGCCTGCGGCAGCGCGCCGGTTGGGATTCGGCGTGGCGTGCACGCTGAGCTTCTTCTGTGCCTTGTTCAGCTCCGGCGTGATGTCATAACGACGGTTGGGCGGACCCGAGTACCCGACGATGCCCTTGACCAGCACGCCTCGGCCCTTGGGCGTCTTGAATTCCGCGCCCACCTTCACGCCCTTGTATTCGCCGCCCTGACCTACGACGAGGTTCTTACTGAAGCTGCCGCTTACGTAGCTCTTGCCGACGCCGGTCGCAACCTTGGTCGCTCCGGTCTTCATAGCGGTCTTGGCTGCGCGCCGCGCGTCTTTGGCCGATGCCGACACCTTGGTCCCCGTTCCCGCAAAGCGGCCCAGCCGGTCACGGCGTTGGTTCCGGCGGCGAGCCATGTCAGTGACTCCTTCGTCGGTCCAGCTCGTCGGCCAGGGCACGGAGTCCAGGCGGCTCGGCGACGGGCGGCGTCTTGCCTCGGTACATGCCGCCGTCGGCAGGCGAGGCATTCTCCAGCCCTTTGGGGGTCAGTCCCGGCCCCCAGGAGTATTCGCCGGCCTCGGGGTGTTGCCGCGCCACAGGGCGGTCGTCACGGGGACCGTAGGTGCCCATGCGCGGGGCCATCAGGACCACGCCCACACTGGCGGGGTGTACACCGAACCGGGGGTCACCTGCACCACGCACGCCGCGCTCCGGTAGCGGATGCCGCAACCGAACGAACGCTGGAAGAACGAATCCTGAAGCGGGTACCGCTGGTCGCGTCCCGGAATGATCCGCAAGCCTTGATAAGCGGGATTCGGATGCTGCCGGAATGCGATGGGGTTCTTTGGGCTGTTCGGCCCGCCCGTCGCGACGACAGCGAAGTACCCCGCAGGGACGAAATAGCTGGGGACGATCCAGACCGGGCCGAAACCACCGAGCACCTCCAGCCCACCAAACTCACCCGGTGCGACCTGCCCGACGACGTTCTCCTGGGTGAGGTACGCAGGGGCGGTGTCCGACGGGATGAAGTCGAACTTACTAACGACGCCGTTGGCTTCCTGTCCCGCGCGGAAGGTGCTGATCTCTTCGGCCTCGTTGGGGTGGCACAGCACGATCAGGCGCGTGTCCACCGACGTGCCGAAGCCCTTCAACCGCACGGCGTTAATCGCGTCCAGCAAGTCGCCGGGGTCGATCGCGGTGTTGTCGCTGGCGAGGTAATGGCTGGTCGTGCTGGGGAAGTCCAACCCTGCGTGCGGGGGTGGGGCCATGCCGTCGGTGCCGTTCCACAGGCCGAACACGCGGTGCATGTGCTCGTTGGCGCTCTCGGTCGGGTCGAACAAACGCCGCAGCAGCTTCCCGGTCACCAACCGGTTGTCGGCCTCCAGTGCCTGATTGATCGCTGCCTGAACTTGTTCCGCCGTGGCGTTCCGGAGGAACTTCCAGGTCATCCGACTGGCGAGGTCGTAGTCCTTGAAGTCGTACCCCAGCACCAGCGCGTCCGGCACACTACGCAGCCCCTGCGGTTCGCCGAATTCGGAAGCTTCTTCGAAGTTGGCGCTGGCAGCTTGCTGCGGGATGGCGTCGCCGACGTTGGTCGTCGGGTAACTGATCAACGCCGCCAGGGCGGACCGTTCCCGGTTGTAGAGCGACATCGCCGATGCCGCCTGCGCCCATATGGCGTTGAGGTCTACGCCGTCGGCGGTCTGATTGACCAGCACGTCGCCTTCGGTGGCGTAGCCCTGGCCGCTGTCGCCACCGTAGGCGTACAGCTGGGAAATGAGGGTGTCCATGAATCGCTCCAATTCGGCGTGAAGAAACGGGCGGGATAAATCAGGGCACTGCGCCTGATTCGTAAGCCGGTCTCCGACCGAACTGAAAGAAGAAGTGCGACGCGGCACAACCGCGAAAGTGGAACTGGTACTACGAGCCGCTGACCCCGGCCGGGTGCCGGGGTGCGGGAGCGGGCGCTGCCCGTTACGGCCAGGCTACGGCGCAGCCCCGGCCCTGTGCCAGCTTCACCGCTGTACCTCGGTCGTACCTCCGCAGCCGGTAATCAACCACTGGCGCGGGAGCGGCACCCGGTCGGCGATAGGACACGATTTACACGCGTCCACCTGCTGTTTTAGTACCAATACGGTACTACGGCAGTACTATGCCGGTCCTGCCCGAAACACTTTCCCAAGCTGAATACGCGGGTTCGATTCCCGTCATCGGCTCTCGACGAAGGCCCCGACCACACGGTCGGGGCCTTCGCCGTTGTGGGATGGTCCGGACCCGCCGTTCCTGCCGCAGGACTCTCCCGGGATCGGTTCATGCGCGGATCACGGTCGACTCTCCCGTACTGTGGGGACATCGGGACCGTTCAGGTCTCCTATTGAGGGTGGCAGCATGGCCGACAAATCGCCTCGCAGTTCGATGTCCAAGAAGTCCGGCAAGTCGCTGAAGGAAAAGCGCGCCGAGAAGAAGACCCGGACCAACGTCAAGGCCGACACCGAGATCGTCGCGAACGTCAGGAAGCGCTGACGCGATCACTGAACTTTCTGCACACGAAGGCCCCGACCACAGGTCGGGGCCTTCGTCGTATCGAGTCCGTCGTTGTTGTCGATTTTTTCGCGTTCTTCGACAACAACACCTACCTCGACGGGCCTTCGAGGTACGCGCGGGCCGTGTCGAGGAGTTCGGGAAGTGAGCGGGTCGCGTCCAGGGTGACGCCGTCCTCGTCGGGTCCCAACGGCTCGAGCGTCTCGAACTGCGACGCCACCAGCGACTCGGAGAAGAAGTGGCCGCCGCGTCCGCGGACCCTGGACCGCACGACGTCGACGGGCACATCCAGATGCAGGAAGACGGCCGGGGTGCCGGCCCGCAGGATGTCGCGGTACGACCGCTTCAGTGCCGAGCACGCGACCACCGGGGTCTCGTCGCTGTCGGCTGCGGCCTCGGCGACCGCACGCAACCAGGGCTCACGATCGTCGTCGTCGAGCGCACGCCCCGAGCGCATCTTCTCGATCGACGCGTCGCTGTGATAGTCGTCCGCTTCGATGAAGGCTCCGCCGATCGCGTCCGCGAGCTGCCTCGCGAAAGTCGTTTTGCCACATCCACTGACGCCCATCACCACAACAGCCATGCCACATCGTAACTTTGGGGAGGTTGTGGTCGCTCTCGTCGAAATTCCCGGCCACAACCTCCCCGAAGTTCACTCCAGGTACGACGCGTAATCGGCGTAGGGCACCTGCTCGGTGGGGCTTGCCGCGGGTGAATTGGGGGAGAATGTGGGCGGTTTCCGCGAGATTCTCGGCAACGACCTCCCCCGACAAAGCAGCGTGGCCGCCACCCGGAAGGGTGACGGCCACGGGGCTGCAGTGACGCCTAGACGGTCGCGGCGACCGCTTCCTCGGCCTGGGCCGGGGCGCTCGTGCGGATGAGGTGGTCGAACGCGCCGAGCGCGGCCGTCGCACCCGCACCTGCGGAGACGATGATCTGCTTGTACGGGACGGTCGTGCAGTCGCCGGCGGCGAACACGCCGGGCACCGAGGTGCGGCCGTGGTCGTCGACGACGATCTCGCCGCGCGGGCTGAGTTCGACCGTGCCGGAGAGCCACTCGGTGTTCGGCAGCAGACCGATCTGGACGAACACGCCGTCGAGCTCGAGGGTGCGCGACTCGTCGGTGGTGCGGTCGGTGTAGGTCAGGCCGGTGACCTTCGAACCGTCGCCGAGGACCTCGGTGGTCAGGGCGCTGACGACGATGTCGACGTTGGGCAGGCTGCGGAGCTTGCGCTGCAGCACCTCGTCGGCGCGCAGGACCGAGTCGAACTCGATGAGCGTAACGTGAGCGACGACACCGGCGAGGTCGATCGCGGCCTCGACACCGGAGTTACCGCCACCGATGACCGCGACGCGCTTGCCCTTGAACAGCGGGCCGTCGCAGTGCGGGCAGTAGGTGACGCCCTTGTTGCGGTACTCCTGCTCACCCGGCACGTTCATCGCGCGCCAACGGGCACCGGTCGCGAGAACGACGCTGCGCGAGAGCAACCGGGCACCGCTCTCGAGCTCGACCTCCACGAGACCACCCTCGGTGGGGGCCGGGGTGAGCTTCGAGGCCTTCTGGACGTTCATGATGTCGACGTCGTACTGGCGCACGTGGTTCTCGAGCTCGGCGGCGAACTTCGGGCCCTCCGTGTAGGGGACGGAGGAGAAGTTCTCGATGGCCATGGTGTCGAGCACCTGGCCGCCGAAACGCTCGGCGAGAACACCGGTGCGGATTCCCTTGCGGGAGGCGTAGATCGCGGCGGTCGCGCCGGCGGGTCCACCACCGACGACGAGGACGTCGAAGGGATCCTTCTCGCTGATCGCGGCGGCGGTGCGCTCGGCGGAGCCGCTGTCGAGCTTGCCGACGATCTGCTCGAGGTTCATGCGTCCGGAGCCGAACAGCTCACCGTTGAGGAAGACGGTCGGCACGGCCATGACCTGGCGTGCGTCGACCTCGTCCTGGAAGAGGGAGCCTTCGATCGCGGTGTGCTTGATGCGCGAGTTGGTCACGCACATCACGTTCAGGGCCTGCACCACGTCGGGGCAGTTCTGGCACGACAGCGAGAAGTAGGTCTCGAAGTGGAAGTCGCCCTCGAGATCGCGCACCTGCTCGAGCAGTTCCACGGCCTCCTTCGAGGGGTGGCCGCCGACCTGCAACAGGGCGAGCACGAGGGAGGTGAACTCGTGGCCGAGCGGGATGCCCGCGAACTCGACCGCGATGTCGGTGCCGACCCGGCGGATCAGGAAGGAGGGGCGACGGGTGCCTTCACCGTCGCGCACATGGGTGACCAGATCGGACATACCGGCGATCTGGTCGAGGAGATCGGCGAGTTCCTTCGACTTCGGCCGGTCGTCGAGGGACGACACGAGCTCGATCGGCTGGGTGACCTTTTCGAGAAGGGACTTCAACTGGGCGGCAAGGGAGGCATCGAGCATGAGGATTCACTCCAGAGGTGGAAGAACTGTGACCGGAAGAAATGGGGAGTCGGCGAACTTCTCAGCTCGAGCCGAGCGGACCCGGACGGTGCCCGGTGGCACGGGACGTTCGATCCCGTGCCACCGGAACGAATTTCCGTCGACGAATCAGATCTTGCCGACGAGCTCCAGCGACGGAGCGAGGGTGTCGTCGCCCTCTTCCCACTTGGCCGGGCAGACCTCACCCGGGTGGTTGCGGACGTACTGAGCGGCCTTGACCTTGCGGACGAGCTCGGCGGCGTTGCGGCCGATGCCCTCAGCGGTGACCTCGGTGAACTGGACGACGCCGTCCGGGTCGACCAGGAAGGTGCCACGGTCGGCGAGGCCCTGGTCCTCACGGAGGACCTCGAAGTCGGTGCTGATCTGCAGGGTCGGGTCACCGATCATGGCGTACTTGATCTTGCCGATGGTCTCGGACGAGCCGTGCCACGCCTTGTGGGTGAAGTGCGTGTCGGTCGAGACGGAGAAGACCTCGACGCCGAGCTTCTGCAGCTCCTCGTAGTGGTCCGCGAGGTCGCCGAGCTCCGTCGGGCAGACGAACGTGAAGTCTGCGGGGTAGAAGAAGAAGATCGCCCACTTGCCCTTGATGTCCTCGTCGGACACGGTCACGAAGGCGCCGTCCTTGAAAGCCTCGGCCTTGAAGGACTTGATCTTCTTGTTGATCAGCGACATGTAAGAACCTCACTCGTCTCGATGGGGTTGACGGTTCAGACGTTATCCGCGAACTATTAATTGTGCCAATCGATAGTTTCTAGAAGTTCGATAAGCAAGAGCTATAACACGCCATTCGGCCAGGTCGTTGCTTTCCCTTCCTCACAAATGTGACAGAACACACAACCTTTGCGACAGAGCACTCCGGCCCGTCCGACAGGGAAGAATGGAACCGATGCACTCACGACTGGCCTACCGCCGCACCGGATCCGGTGAACCCCTCCTCCTCCTGCACGGCATCGGCGCCACGATGGACGACTTCTCCACCCTCGTCCCGCGACTCGCCGAGCACTTCGACGTGCTGAACGTCGACCTGCCCGGGCACGGGTCGTCACCGAAGCACAGCGGCCGACCCACCATCGGCGCCCTCACCGACGTTCTCGAGGCGAACCTCGACGCACACGGCCTCGACCGGGTGCACGTCCTGGGCAACTCGCTCGGCGGGCGACTGGCGATCGAACTCGCCGTGCGCGACCGCGCCCTCTCGGCGGTCGCCCTGTCGCCCTCGGGACTCGGACTGCCACCGGAGCGCGTCTACCAGGGCGCGCTCATGACGAGCGCGCGCCTGCTCAACAAGGCCCGCAGCCCGTTCATCGAGCCGATGGCACGCAACGTCCTCGGCCGCACCGCACTCACGACGGGACTACGCGCGAAACCGTGGAAGACGACCCGCGCCGAAGCACTGGCGGTCAAGGGTGGATTCGCCGACTCGGCCGGCTTCTGGTCGATGCTGTGGGACGCGATCCTGACCGATGTGCCGACGGGACTCGATCGGATCGACTGTCCCGTCACGCTCGCGCAGGGCGTTCTCGACACGGTCGCGTCGGCGCAGACCGTGCGGTACCTCCCGCTGATTCCCGGGGCCCGGTTCGTGCCGCTCCCCTGGGCCGGCCACGCGCCGCAGTCCGACTGCCCCGAGGCCATCGTCGACCTCGTGCGCCGGACCGCCGCGCGGGCGAGCACCTACTGCCGATAGGACTCGACCTCGTCGACCGGCCGTGCCTGCGCGTCGTCCGGATCGTCACCGAACTCGGCCTTCGCGCGACGCTGACGCAGCAGGTCCCAGCACTGGTCGAGTCGCTTCTCGACCGCCCGCAGGCGCTGCAGATCCTCGTCGCTCAGACCGTCCGCGCCCGTCCGCGAGCGCAGCGTCTTCTCCTCGTCCACCAGCTTCTCGATGTGCTGGAAGAGATCGTTCTCGTCCATGTGTGGCTCCCTCGATGTGGTGTGCCGAGGGCATAGCCTGATTCGCCCGGAGTGAAACCGCCGACGGTTTCGCACCCGACCGGCCGGGTATCTCCTCGACATGAGCATCGAAGACGGTCCCGGCGACACCCTCAGCCCCAGCGAAGGCCTCGACGCCGACGAGGTGCGGAACGACGACGGCGACGAGGTCGTCGACCCGCCCGAGGACTGGAGTGGAGCCGACAAGTTCGGAACGACCCAGCGTGAGGAGCAGGAAGGCGAGTCGCTGGACGAGCGTCTCGCCGAGGAGGAACCCGACGTCGAACCCGTCGAGCCGCTGGACAAGCCTGTCGCGGCGACGCCGGAGGACGAACTGACCGAAGACGTGGACGAGGTGGTCGACGACGCCACCACCGGCGCTCCGGAGGACCGGAAGCTGGCCGATGACGTCGACGGGACGATCGTGGAGGATTCGCGTGTCGACCGCGGTCAGGTCAGCGGCGCGCCCGAAGACGGGGAGTCGATCTTCCCGGTCGTGGAGTAGGGTCCGGCGAACAGACGAAGGGGAGGTTGTGTGCGTGTCCGGGCGACGGACACGCACACAACCTCCCCTTGCTTTGCGTCAGAGCACTTTCGAGCCGTACATCTCTCCGAGCGGGTCGGCGATGAGTTCGAGGCGGGCCCCGTCGGGGTCGCGGAAGTACAGCGAGACGTCGCTGTGTTCGACGAGCTCGACACCCGCGTCGATCAGCTTGTTGCGCAGGCGCTCCCAGGTGGGAAGGGCGACGCTGATCGCGATGTGGTGCAGACCGCCGAAGACCTCCCGGTAGGGGCCGACGTCGAGGCCGGGGAAGTCGAAGAAGGCCAGCAGGTTGCCGTTGCCGATGTCGAAGAAGAAGTGTGACGACCCCGGATAGTCGCGGTTCTCGATCAACTCCGTCAGCGGGAACCCGAGGAGATCCTGGTAGAAGCGCACGGTCCGCTCGACATCGCTGCTGATCAGCGCGGTGTGGTGCAGTCCCCGCGCCGAGGACTGCGGGCGCGCGTCGGCGGGCTTCAGGTGCGCGTCGCGGATGAGTGCGCGCCGACGCTCGAATTCCTCGGAGCGCTGCTGCTCGTCGGCGATCATCGATCCACCTTCTTCCCGGCGTAGTTGCATTCTCAACCACCAGGATGATCCCCACTAGTTGCGTTGTCAACTAGTTTGGCCCAGGTGGTAGCACTTCGTGACCCGGGGAGTCACGGACCGGGTACGACGATCTCGTCGCCGTCACGTCTTCTTCACGAACATCCGATTCGCCCGTTCCCGCAGATATCGGGTGCGGACGATGAATGTGTCGGGGGCTCAACGCGGTTCCGAGGAGATCCCATGAACCATCGCAGGACCCTGCGTGCGACGGTCTCGTTGCTCGCACCGCTCGCACTGCTCGCCGGTTTCGCACCCGCCGCGAGCGCAGCGGCGGACACCGACACCCGAGGACTGTGGACGGTCAGCACCCGCGGAGACACCGTGCTGGTGAAGCTGATGTACACCTCTCCACCGGACGAGGACTATCCCTTCATCTGCGTCGCGGCGCTCGGCACCGGCGAGTCCGGAACCGCCGAGATCTTCGGAGCGAACTACCAGACCCTCGAGTTCACCGGGCTCGCCGCAGGACCCAACATCGCGACCGCCAGTTGCGAGGACAACGACGGGGAGCTCCGGCCGGTGGGCGCGATCGAGTTCGACCTGCCCGGCCCACCGACCCTCCACTACGTCGCGACCGAGTCCTTCTGGTTCGACGACGCGGACGACGACTGAGCGTCACATCTTCGCGTCGCGCGCCATGACGAAGCTGTAGAGGCCGTAGACCGCGATACCGAGTCCCATGAGGACGAGCAGCACCGTGCCGAAAGGCTGCGAGCCCAACGTCTTCAGAGCACCGTCGAGGCCCGCTGCCTTCTGCGGGTCGGCCTGGAAGACCGCGACGATCACCAGCACGCCGACGAGACCGAGCGCGAGACCCTTGGCGACGTAGCCGATGAGGCCGAGGCGTTTCACGAACGTGCTCGGGTGGCTCTTCAGATCGTCGACGAAGTTCTTCGACGCACCCTTGTAGACGTGGTAGGCGCCCACACCGAGGATGACGAGTCCCGCGACGACGAGGACGAACTTGCCGGCGCCGGACTGCAGCAGCTTCGCCGTCAGTCCCGCGTTCTGTTCACCACTGGACTTGCCGCTGCCGCGGGCGAACCCGAACGCGGTGTACGCGAAGGCGAGGTAGACGACACCGACGCAGGCGGCCTTGAACCGGTCGAACGCCTTGTCCTTCATGTCGGCGTCGGGCTGCTCCGGCTCGGACGCCTTACCGAAGGCGGCCTCGGCGAACCGCCACAGGCCCATCATCACGAATACGACGACGGCGATCCACAACGCGATCTTCCCGCCGGGCTGCTCGCCCAACTCCGCCATCGCACCGGACTGCGACGCCTCCTGCTCGCCGCGACCGAACGCGACCCTGATCGCGAGGTAGCCGATGAGCAGGTGCACGATGCCACTGCCGACGTAGCCGGCACGTGCGAACTTCTCGAACACACCGTTCTGCGCGACGCGCTCGGCGGATGTCGCCGCGCCACGCGACGCGGGGGCCTGACGGTTCACTCTCGTCTCCTCATCGGTCGGGACTGTCCCCTTCGCGCTGTATTCCCGAGACCGCGGACCGCAAACGCGAACCGGCTCCGGTGGGTAGATTGGCGTCAGGTTCGAAACGCCGTCGATCGGAGGCGCATCGTGCGGATCGTCGAGGATGCTGTCGCCCTGGCCCGCCGGTGGGTGGAGGAATCGTCGGAAGTCGCGCCCGACCGTGCGGCCCGCCACCTCGCCGACGTCCTGAAGGACCCCCACGGACTCGAGTTCACCGTGCGCTTCGTCGACGAGGTCATCCGCCCCGAGGATCCGGCGACCGCAGCGCACGCCCTGGCCGAATTGTCCCGGAACATACCGGATTTCCTTCCCGTCCATCTCCGCGCGGCCGTGCGGGCGGGCGGCGCGATCGGTCCCCGCTTCCCGCACCTCGTCGTCCCCGCCGCGCGCCGCGCGCTGCGGGCGATGGTGGGGCACCTCGTCGTCGACACCGACGATGCCGCGCTGGGCCGGGCCATCGCACGACTGCAACGACCCGGCATCCGGCTCAACCTCAACCTGCTGGGCGAAGCCGTCCTCGGCGAGGCCGAGGCGCGTCGCCGTTTCGAGGGCACCTATGCGTTGCTGGCACGCGACGACGTCGACTACGTCTCGCTCAAGGTCTCGGCGGCCGTCGCGCCGCACTCGCCGTGGGCGTTCGACGAGACCGTCGCGGACATCGTCGAGCGGCTCACCCCGCTGTACCGTCTCGCCGCGAATTCGCCGACGCCGAAGTTCGTCAACCTCGACATGGAGGAGTACCACGACCTGGACGTGACAGTCGCGGCGTTCACGAGCCTTCTGGAACGGCCCGAGTTCCTCCACCTCGAGGCCGGGATCGTGCTGCAGGCGTATCTGCCCGATGCCCTGGCCACGATGATGGAACTGCAGCGGTGGGCGGCGGCGCGACGCGCACGCGGCGGTGCCGCGATCAAGATCCGGGTGGTCAAGGGCGCCAACCTGCCGATGGAACGGGTCGACGCGTCGCTGCACGGGTGGCCGCTCGCGACGTGGAGCAGCAAGCAGGAGACCGACACGAACTACAAGCGGTTGCTGCACTACGCGTTCACACCCGAGCGGATCGAGAACGTGCGGATCGGGGTGGCCGGGCACAACCTCTTCGACATCGCCTACGCGTGGGAGCTCGCCGGCCGCCGGCACGTGCGCAACGGGATCGACTTCGAGATGCTCCTCGGCATGGCGCAGAGCCAGGCCGAGGTGATCCGTCGGCATGTCGGCAGTCTGCTGCTCTACACGCCCGTCGTCCGCCCCGACGAGTTCGACGTCGCGATCTCGTATCTGGTGCGCCGGCTCGACGAGGGTTCGGGGCAGGAGAACTTCATGTCGGCGGTGTTCGATCTGGCCGACGATCCCACCCTGTTCGAACGCGAGGAGCAACGGTTCCGCGCGTCGGTGGCGGCGCTCGACGAGGACGTCCCCTCCCCCAACCGGACGCAGAACCGGCAGGGACCTCCCACTCCTGCCCCGCCGGTGTTCACGAACACGCCGGACACCGATCCGTCCCTGCCGCAGAACCGGGAATGGGGTCGCCGCATCCTCGAGCGGGTGCCGTCGTCGAAGCTCGGTATCGACACCGTGCGTGCGCACACCCTCTCCTCCGAGGAACAACTCGAACGCGTGCTGGTCGACGCGACGGCGGCCGGTCGCGCATGGGGTGCCCGCAGCGGTGCCGAGCGCGCACAGATCCTCGAACAGGTGGCCGATGTGCTCGAAGCGCGTCGCGCCGATCTGCTCGAGGTGATGGCCGCCGAGGGCGGTAAGACCCTCGACCAGTCCGATCCGGAGGTCTCGGAAGCGATCGACTTCGCGCGGCACTACGCCGAGCGGGCCCGCGCGCTCGACGGGATCGACGGTGCGCGGTTCGTGCCGTCGACCCTCACGGTCGTCACACCGCCGTGGAACTTCCCGGTCGCGATCCCGGCGGGCTCGACGCTCGGGGCGCTGGCCTCCGGTTCGGCGGTGGTCCTCAAGCCCGCGACGCTCACGGCGCGATGCGGGTCGGTGCTCGCCGAGGCGATGTGGGATGCCGGTGTGCCCCGCGACGTCCTGCATCTCGTCCACGCCGACGAACGGTCGCTGGGCACGAAGCTCGTCTCCGATCCCCGCGTCGACCGGGTGGTGCTCACCGGTGCCTACGAGACCGCCGAGCTGTTCCGTTCGCTGCGTCCGGGGATGCGGCTGCTGGCGGAGACGAGCGGCAAGAACGCGATCGTCGTGACGCCGAGCGCCGATCCGGATCTGGCGGTGCGCGATGTCGTGCAGTCGGCGTTCGGGCATGCCGGGCAGAAGTGCTCGGCGGCGTCGCTCGTGATCCTCGTCGGCTCCGTGGCGACCTCCCGCCGGTTCCGCGACCAACTCGTCGACGCGGTGCGGTCACTGCCGGTCGGTCCCGCGCACGATCCGCGAACCCGTATGGGGCCGTTGATCGAACCGGCGCAGGGCAAACTGCTCACCGCTCTCACCGAACTCGGGGACGGCGAGTCGTGGCTCGTCGAACCACGCCGGCTCGACGAGGAGGGCCGGCTGTGGACGCCCGGCGTGCGCACCGGGGTGCGACGCGGGTCGCGCACGCATCTCGTCGAGTTCTTCGGTCCGGTGCTGGGGGTGATGACCGCGGCCGATCTGGACGAGGCGATCGCGATCCAGAACGAGGTGGATTACGGACTCACGGCAGGTCTGCACTCGCTGGACCCCGAGGAGATCGCCCGCTGGCTCGATCGGGTGCAGGCCGGGAATCTGTACGTCAACCGCGGTATCACCGGTGCCATCGTGCGACGGCAGCCCTTCGGTGGTTGGAAGAAGTCGTCGGTGGGCGCGGGCTTCAAGGCGGGTGGGCCGAACTACCTCTTCGGCTTCGGCTCCTGGGAACCGTGCACCTGGGACGAGGACGCGCTGCGCCGGGCGTTCGAGGACGACGAGCGAGCGTGGACGTCGGAATTCGCTGTGGCACAAGATGTCACGGGATTGACGGCGGAGCGGAACCTGTTCCGGTACCGGCCCGTTCGCACACACGTACGCCTCGGCGAGGCGGGTCGGCCCGACGAACTCGTGCGCGTGCTCGGTGCCGCGGCCCGGGCGGGCGCGCCGGTGGAAATCTCTTCGGCTTTCGACGTCGATCTCGTAAGATGCTCGAATACAGCACGTTTCGACGGTCGCGTGCGCGTGGAGAGTGATGCGGAATGGGAGGAACGGATCGTCGACGTGGCCCCGGCGCGCGTCCGTCTGATCGGCGCAGCGCCACCCGCCGAATGGAACACCCGATGCGATGTCGCGGTGTTCGACCATCCGGTGACCGGATCCGGACGAATCGAAATGTTGCCGTTCCTGGCCGAACAGTCCGTCACGATCACCGCTCATCGATTCGGCACACCGCACCGGCTCACCGACGAGATCATCTGAAAACAAACCCCGAAGCGGTTCTGCCGAAGCCCTGTGAACCCCGACACTGTGAGGTGGAATAGGAAAATGGATATCGCCACGACACCCCCTACCGAACGTCGCAAGCTCGCACTCGCCGCGGTGAAGGAACTCGGGCCCCAGCGCACCGAGAAGGCCGTCCTCAAGGTTCGTTGCCCCAAGGGCCACACCGTAGCGGCGGTGTACAACACCACCGAGGGTCAGGTCGTGGTCTCCCGCAGCGGTCCCGGCGGCCGCGGCAACCGCGACCGCGAAGCGACACCGCACAATGGCACATCACTCAATTCGGAGTATGTGGACACCCTCGAGGTGACGCAGTTCGAGGACGACGCCATTCCCTCGGGATGCGCGTGCGGTCCGCGTTCGCTGTCGCGGAAGAAGATGCAGGACGCCGTGGCGACGCACGCTCACGTCATCAACCTGACCTGATCTCCTACAGACCGAATCGCAACTGCACCCGGAACACGTCGAGCACCTCGTCGAGCCATCCCAGGATCGACAGCGTCGAATCGATGTTCTGCGGTGGTGTGCACACCAGGGTGTCGTGCCGGATCAGACGATCGAAATCCACGGCGACAGGACCGTTTCGCACCGTTCCGTTCCGCGTCCGGAATTCGACGCCGGCACGCACCATCACGTCGATGATCTCCTGGGCGAGGATCCCGTAGGCGACCGTCGTCGGGTGCACACCGTCGAGGGAGAACAGCCCCCCACTGTCGCGGCCACCTTGCCCGTCGGCGGACAGGAAACGCGTGTCGGGCACCGGATCGAGAGCGGCGAGCGCCGGAGGTAGCGGGTACGGCTGCCACCATGCCGGTCGCGCTTCGGGGTCGTCGACGTAGCGGCGGGCGGCCAGGCGGTCGAGGATGCCTGCGGTGTCGAGCAGGTACCAGTCCAGTCCCGCACGACGCGCGTCGGCGACCGCCTCGGTGATCGTCTCGTCGAACAGATCGATCGCGGCGTCGACCATGCGGGCCTGCGCGCCGGTGATGTGTTCGTCGCGGCTCGCGTCGAAGCGACGTGCGTCCACCCACGGCCGGGTGTAATAGGGGAAGTACGGCGAGCCGTTCTTCGTCCCGATCCCCCGGGCGATGGGTGCGATGGTGACGTGCGGGACGGTGCACAGCACCACGTGCCGCGCGTCGATGTCGCGGAGCTTCGCGACGACCTCCGCGAACTCGCTGTCGAAATGCTCGGGCTGCCAGATCGTGTATGCCTGTTTCGCGTCGAGGTCGCGGAAGTCGTCGCCGCTCCACACGACCTGCAGTTCGGTGACGGTCTGCAGCGCGTTGTTCGAACCGAGGAAGACGACGAGTGTCTCGATGCCCGCGTCGGTGTCGTCGTCGTGCTCGGCACCGAGTTCGGTCGCGACGTCGAACAGTGTCATCTCGCGGCGCCGGTCGTCGGTGTTCGGGTAGACGTACAGCGCCGCCCGCTCCCCGTTGTTCTCGACGAGCTGCCGCACGAGATCGTCGCGGGGTTTTCCGATGCGTTCGGCGCAGACGCGTGCGGTCTTCTGCAGCGCGTCGCGCAGATCCCAGCCGAAGCACGACAGGTTGTGGAGATATCCGACGAGCGGTGGTGTCGCGCCGGGTCCGCGTTCCCAGTAGTCCTCGACCTCGTCCATGAAACCCCGCGCCGTGAAGAGCGCGGTCGGCAGCTCCCACGGTTCGAGCGTGGATCCGTGCCGCTCCTCGATCCGGCGCAACAGCACTTCGACGTTCAGCGGCAGTCCGCCCGGCCCACCGAAGCGCGGGTATCGGAGGTCGGCACCGAGTTCGTACGCAACGATCGCCGGAACGGAGACGTCGGTGTTGTAGATCGCGCCGCTCTGGAAGCCCTGCAGCAGGGAGTCGCCGAGCGCCACCAACCGGTGTGGCGGTGTGCCGCGGAAGGACCGGGGAACCTCGATGCCGAGGGTCGGGTCGGACACCGGCACCCGCGGCGGCTGTGCGGCACGGGCCGCCACCGTGTCGGGTGTGCCCTCCGGGATCTCGTCGGCCGTCATCACGCCTCCTCGGCCCCCCTCATCGAGGGTAGGCAGACGGCACCCCCGGCGTGGCCGGATCCGGCAGCTCGTCGACGGCAGACCCTGTCCGGGCCGACGCGTACCTTCGGAGCATGAGCGACGCCGACTTCGCCCACACCGATCGCGCCGAGAAGAACCGGCGAGACAAGGCCGTGACCCTGGCCCGGTATGCATGGAACCGCGGCATCTCGGGAGCCGAACTGCTCGCCATGACCGACGAGACGCGACGCAAGCTGGCGCGGGCCGCGGATGCGCATCCACCGCGCACGATGGAGACCTGGGAACTCGCCGCGAGATTGATGGACGAGAAGACGGCGTGGGCGCAGAAGCATCCCGATCATCCCGCAGCGGTCCGCACCGACGAGGACGAGAAGATCATGTGGGTCAAACCGCCCGTGCGGTCCTGGTTCGAGTGACCGGGAGGAAATTGCCTTGCAGCAGAAGTTACCGAGTGCAACAATTTCCGCTCGCCTCACCTCTGTGCAGGCCACCTTCACGTAACAGCTCGATATTCCTATTCCGACAGGAACACCGTGACCACCACTTCGGAACCTCTGGTTCTCACCCAGCGACGGATCTGGATCATCTTCTCCGCGCTCATCGCGGGCATGATGCTCGCCAGCCTGGACCAGACGATCGTCTCCACCGCCATGCCCACGATCGTCGGGCAGCTCGGCGGCGTCGAACACCAGGCGTGGATCACCACCGCCTACCTGCTCGCGGTGACCATCGTGATGCCGATCTACGGCAAGTTCGGCGACGTGTTCGGGCGCCGGTACCTGTTCCTCATCGCGATCGGCGTGTTCACCATCGCCTCCGCGGCGTGCTCGATGACCGACGACTTCTGGACCTTCGTGGTCTTCCGCGCGATCCAGGGCTTCGGCGGCGGCGGTCTGATGATCCTGTCGCAGGCGATCATCGCCGACATCGTGCCCGCGAGCGAACGCGGTAAGTACATGGGCCCGCTCGGCGCGATCTTCGGTCTGTCGGCGGTCGGTGGCCCGCTGATCGGCGGCTTCTTCGTCGACCACCTGACGTGGGAGTGGTGCTTCTACATCAACGTGCCGGTCGGCATCATCGCGTTCGTCATCACCTGGTTCGCGCTGCGCCTGCCGGTGAAGAAGCCGACGAAGCGGATCGACATCCTCGGTGTGCTCACGCTCTCGCTCGCCACGACCTGCCTGATCTTCTTCACGGACTTCGGTGGCGACGCCGACCGCGGCTGGACCGCTCCGCTCACGTGGATGTTCGGCGCCGGACTCGTGGTGTTCGTGTGCCTGTTCGTGCTCGTCGAGTCGCGGGCACAGGACCCGATCATCCCGCTGTCGCTGTTCCGCAACTCGATCTTCGTCAACGCCACGGCCATCGGTTTCGTCCTCGGCCTCGGCATGTTCTCGGCGATCGCCTTCATGCCGACCTTCCTGCAGATGTCGTCGGGTACATCGGCCGCGGTCTCGGGTCTGTTGCTGCTGCCGATGATGGCCGGTCTGATGATCACCTCGATCGGTTCGGGTCTGGCCATCACCAAGACTCAGCGCTACAAGATCTATCCGATCGTCGGTTCGCTCATCACCGCGGCGGGCATGCTGTGGCTGACCACGCTCGAGGGAGACACCCCGCTGTGGGTGATCTGCTCGATGCTGTTCGTCTTCGGTCTGGGTCTCGGGCTGATCATGCAGGTCGTCATCCTGATCGTGCAGAACGCGGTGCCCGCCGACGAGATCGGCACCGCGACGAGCTCGAACAACTACTTCCGCGAGGTCGGTGCGGCGCTCGGTGTCGCGATCTTCGGCACCATCTTCACCAACCGCCTGGCGGAGAAGCTCGTCGAGGTCTTCACCGCGGCCGGCGCGACGCCGGAGCAGGCGGGCCAGGCCACCGCGACCGTCGATCCGGCAGCGATGAAGATGCTGCCCGATCCCGTCCGCGAGGGTGTCATCGACGCCTACGCCGACTCGCTGGCGCCGGTGTTCTGGTACCTCATCCCGTTCCTGCTCATCGCGTTCGTCCTCGCGTGCTTCATCAAGGAGATCCCGCTCTCCGACGAGGCGCTCATGGTCGCGCGTGGCGAGGCGGTCGCCGACCCGGCGAAGGCGTCGAAGGACGACACCGTCGTGGTCGTCGAGGGAACCGAGATCGGTGCGGACACTGCGGACACTGCGGACAGCGGGTCGAAGCGGCCGTGATCGAATAGGTCCGGTCATCGGACGAGGGAACGGAGACGGCACGTGGGACGAACGATCACACCGGTTCGCGTCAAGGACGTGGTGATCGGTGAAGGCGCACCCACGATCGTCGTCCCCGTCACCGGCCGCACCCCCGAGGCGCTGCGCGAGCAGATCGCGGCCGTCGCCGATCGGGCCGACGTCGTCGAATGGCGCGTGGACTTCTTCCACACCGTCGACGACGTCGCCTCGGTGGTCGCGCAGGCCGGCGCCCTGGCCGAGCAGTTGCAGGGCACTCCCCTGCTCGCGACCTGCCGCACCGCGAACGAGGGCGGGGAGATCGCGATCGCCGACGAGGCGTACGCAGATCTGACGGTCGCGCTCGCCGAGAGCGGCACGGTGGATCTGGTGGACGTCGAGTACCGCCGCGACCGTGCCGCCGTCGAGCGGATCGTCGCGGCGGCGCACGCCCGCGGTGTCGCGGTGGTGGCGTCGAACCACGACTTCGACGCCACGCCGCCGAAGGACGAGATCGTCGCGCGGCTGCGCGAAATGCAGGAACTCGGCGCCGACATCTGCAAGATCGCCGTCATGCCGCGATCGACGGCCGACGTGCTCACGCTGCTCGACGCGACCCGCACCATGCACGAGGACCACGCCGACCGCCCGTTGATCACCATGTCGATGGGCGGTCTCGGCGTGGTGTCGCGGCTCGCCGGTCAGATCTTCGGATCGGCGGCGACGTTCGGGATGGTCGGCACCGCGTCGGCACCCGGCCAGGTCGACGCCGACGAACTGCGCTCGGTGCTCGGGTTGATCGACCGCGCCCGCTGATCACCACACGGTGGCGAGAGTGAGCCCGGCGGCCGCCGCGACGAGCGTGGTCGCGAGCGTGCCGAACGCGATCGCGCAGGCGGCGCCGTAGCGGCGCGCCACGATCAGGCGGACGGAGTCGACGCTGGTCGTGCTGAAGGTGGTGAACCCGCCGCAGAACCCCACCCCGACGACGGTGAGCATCTCCGCGGGGGCCTCGTGGAACAGCACCGCACCGGTGAGCAGCCCCAGCAGCAGCGAACCGGTGACGTTGATCAGCACCGTCGGCCACGGCAGGGACGACCCGGAACGGGCACGCAGAGCACTGTCGACGACGAAGCGGACGACCGCGCCGAGGCTGCCCGCCAGCGCCACCCCCACCGCGATCACGACGCGCTCCGGCGTTCACCCAGGCAGGCGCCGAGGGCGATGCCGACGCCGGTCGCGACCAATCCGGCGAGCACCGTACCCAGCGCGTAGGTCACCGCGGCGAGCAGGTGCCCGTCGCGCAGCAGCAGGTCGGTGTCGACGGCGAGTGCGCTGTAGGTGGTGAACGAGCCCAGCGCACCGGTGCCCACCCCGAGCCGGACCACCTGCCGCCAGGAGGTGTCGGGGCCGATGCGGATCAAGGCCTCGAGCAGGAAGCCGAGCAGCAGCGCACCGAGGACGTTGATCGCGAAGGTCGTGACCGGCCAGGCACCGGACTCGACGGGGAACCACCGGCCGAGGCCGTAGCGGGCGCTCGTCCCGAGCAGGCCGCCCACGGCGACCGCCGCCAGTGCCGACGGTCGCAGGTGCAGCGCTCTCGGCAGCGGGCGTTCACCCTCGCTCAGTCCTGGTCCCACAACTCCAGAACAGTAGTGAGGATCTCCTCCGACGCACCGAGACCCCCGAGATGACTTTCGCCGGGCAGGTGGTGGAACTGTGCGTCGGGCAGCAGGTCCACCATGTGCAGGCCGTGCTCGATCGGGATGATGTGGTCGGTGTCGCCGTGCCACCACCGCACGGGCACCTTCACGTCGGAGACGCGGAAGCCCCAGTCGCGGGTGAACACGACGATGTCGGAGAACGGCGCGGAGATCTGACGTCGGCTGCCGTTGAGCAGGTCGTCGAGGAACATCGCCTTGAACTCGGGGCGAGCGAGCAGGCGGCGGTCGGCCTCGGGTGAGAGCCGCCCGTACAGGTCGATGATCGGCGACGCGAACGGACGCACCACGCGGATCGCCGCGCTCACCGCCACACCGATCGGGACGCCCGCGGTCTGCAGTGCCGGCGCGACGAAGGCGCCCAGTTTCATCAGGTTGCTGTCGATCGCCTCGGGACCGACGACGGGTGCGACACCGCCGAGGACCGCGGCCGCGACGACCCGTTCGCGCAGCGCATAAGCCGCGGCGAGGGTGTAGGGGCCGCCGCCGGACAGTCCGACGATCGCCATGCGGTCGACTCCGAGGGTGTCGGCGACGATGCGCAGGTCGTCGCTGAACGCGAGGACGTTCTCGTAGAGGTGCGGTGTGGACGAGCCGATCCCTGGGCGGTCGATCCCGATGAGGCGGATGTGGTTCCGTTCGGCGAAGGCGCGGGCCTCGATGGGAACCTGGCGGCGCGCACCCGGTGTGCCGTGCAGCCAGAACACCGTGCGGCCCTGGGCCGACCCGAACTCGGCGAAACCGAGCCGGCGGCCCTCCCCGACCGCGACGGTGCCTTCGAGCTTGGGGCGTTCGACGTCCATGGCGTCAGCATGGCACGCACCCGCACGCCCGACCAGCAACCGTCCCGTGGGACGAATCGACGCAACCGAGATGTGATGCGCGCTACATTGGATCTGACTACAGCCAGCGTCAGATTCCGACCACCCGGAGATGCGCCCGTGACGAAGATGCTTGCTCCTCCACCTCCAGGCCTCGCTCCCGTCCCGGGCGACAGTGGCCTCCCCTACGTCGGTTACGCGCTGAAGTACATGCGCGATCCCATTGGGGCATATACGCATCGGTACCACGAGCACGGTCCGGTCTCGTGGTTCCGCTTCGCCGGCCGCCCCTGGGTGGTGTTGCTCGGGCCCGACGCCGTCGGTGCGGCCCTGCAGAACCGCGACCGCGCGCTGCTGAACGGACCGGGCTGGCGCGCCCTGATCGGGCCGTTCTTCGACCGTGGGCTCATGCTGCTCGACGGCGACGAGCACACCGCGCACCGTCGCATCATGTCGCAGGCGTTCACCCGCGACCGACTGTCCCTCTACACCGACCGCATGCACCCGTCGATCGAACGGACCCTCGACGGGTGGACACCGCGCGACGATTTCCGCGTGTACCCGGCGCTCAAGGAACTGACCCTGGGCCTCGCGACGGAGATCTTCATGGGCGGCGCCGAGGGATCGTCCGCCCGCGAGATGGACGAGGTGAACCGGGCTTTCATCGGATGCGTGCAGGCGGCCACCGCCATCGTGCGCTATCCGCTGCCGGGCACGCGGTGGCGTCGCGGCATCGTCGGACGGGCACGCCTCGAGAAGTTCTTCCGGCACTATCTCCCCGCGCGTCGCGCAGGGGACGGCGACGACATCTTCTCGGTGTTCTGCCACGTCGAATCCGAAGAAGGCGAACGGTTCTCGGACGACGACGTGGTCAACCACATGATCTTCCTGATGATGGCCGCGCACGACACCTCGACGATCACACTGTCGACGGCGATGCAGTATCTCGGCCAGTTCCCCGAATGGCAGCAGCGGTGCCGCGACGAATCCGACGCGCTCGGCACCACCACGCCGAGTTTCGACCGGCTCGACGAACTGACCTCGCTGGATCTGGTGATCAAGGAATGCCAGCGACTGGTGACTCCGGTGCCGGGTGTTGTGCGACGCGCGGCGAAGGACACCGAGATCCTCGGACACTTCGTCCCGAAGGGCACCCTCCTCAATCTCGGGATGCACTTCTCCCACCACATGCCCGAATTGTGGCCCGACCCGGAACGTTTCGATCCTGAGCGGTTCTCGCCGGAGCGCCGCGAGGACAAGGTGCACAAGTACGCCTGGGCACCCTTCGGCGGTGGCGCGCATCGGTGCCTCGGCATGCATTTCTCGGGAGCCGAGATCAAGACGGTGCTGCACCACCTGCTGTTGCGTTTCCGCTGGCACGTGCCGGCCGACTACGTCGCGCCGATGAACTTCACGTCGTTGCCGTTCCCGAACGACGGAGGTCCGATCCACCTCCTTCCGAGGTGATCGGGGCGTAGAAAGAAGGGGTGACCGCCGCCGACGAACTCGACGAACGTTTCGTCGCCGCGGTGCGCGCTCTGCCCGGGCACGCACCGCCGGAGCGGCCGGTCGACCGGCGGGTCGACGACGACCTGCTGGTGCGGTACTTCGACGCCCAAGTGCAGTCGCGGCACCTCGATTTCGCGGCCCGCACCCTGCAGGGACGCGGTGAGGGTTTCTACACCATCGCGTCGGCGGGCCACGAATCGAACGCCGCGCTGGGCCTGTGCACGCGGGTGACGGATCCTGCTCTGCTGCACTACCGTTCGGGCGGTTTCTACGCGGCTCGCGCGTCGCTCGTCGAGGGCAGCACCCCGATCCGCGACGTGCTCGCCGGATGCGCGGCGTCCACGCTCGATCCGATCTCGGCGGGTCGGCACAAGGTGTTCGGCAACGCCGACCTGAACATCCTGCCGCAGACGTCGACGATCGCCTCGCATCTGCCGCGAGCCGTCGGTCTCGCCCTCGCATTGCCTCGGATGCAGCGTCTCGGACTCGATGCGGCGTGGCCGTGGGATTCGGTGGTGGTGTGCAGTTTCGGCGACGCCTCGGCGAACCATTCGACGGCGGTCGGTGCCCTGAACGCGGCCGCCTACTGCCGTCACCGCGGGTTGCCGTTGCCGTTGCTGCTGGTGTGCGAGGACAACGGGCTCGGCATCAGCGTCCCCACCCCGCCCGGCTGGCTCGAGCGGTCGCTGTCGTCGTATCCGGGGATCGAGTACCGGTCGGTGGACGGCGCCGATCCGGTGGAAATGCTCGCTGCCGCAACCGATGCCGCGGAGACGGCGCGCACGACCCGGGCGCCGATCCTGTTGCACGTGCGGGCGGTGCGTTTCCTCGGTCATGCCGGTTCCGACGTCGAGTCGGCCTACCGCAGCCCCTCGGATCTCGCCGCCGATCACGAACGGGACCCGCTGGTGGGCACCGCCCGCGAACTCGTTGCGCGTGAAGTGCTCGATGCTGCAGGGGTTCTCGACCGGTACGAGCGGATCCGAGCCGAGGTCGACTCCGTCGCGGACTCGATAGATGGGCCGCCGCGACTGGCGACCGCCGCCGAGGTGATGCGACCGCTGGAATCCGGGCTCGTGCTCGTCGACGACGATCCGCATCCTGCCGGTGAACCGCTCACGCTCGCCCGGGCCGTCACCCGCACGCTCGGACAGCTCCTCGAGGAGGATCCCCACGCCTGCGTGTTCGGCGAGGACGTCGGCCTCAAAGGCGGGGTCTACGGCGTCACCCGAGGGCTGCAGGAGCGCTTCGGGCGCCTGCGCGTGTTCGACACCCTGCTCGACGAGCAGACGATCCTCGGCACCGCGCTGGGCTTCGCCGTCGCGGGCATGCTGCCGATCCCGGAGATCCAGTACCTGGCTTACCTGCACAACGCCGAGGACCAGTTGCGCGGGGAGGCGGCGAGTCTGGCGTTCTTCTCCGACGGGCGGTACCGCAATCCGATGGTCGTGCGCATCGCTGGCCTGCCCTACCAGCGCGGCTTCGGCGGGCACTTCCACAACGACGATTCCGTCGCCGTGCTGCGCGACATCCCCGGTCTCGTGCTGGCCGTGCCGAGTTCACCCGCCACGGCCGGCGCCCTGCTGCGCACGTGCGTCGAGCTGGCTCGTCAGGAGGGCCGGGTGTGCGTCTACCTGGAACCGATCGCGCTGTACCACCGGCGCGACCTCTACGACGAGGGCGACGGACTGTGGCAGCAGATCCCCGACACCGCCGGGCTTCCACCGGGATCGGTGTGCGTCTACGGCGACGGGCGCGACGTGCTGGTGGTGACTTTCGGGAACGGGGTGCCGATGAGTCTGCGTGCCGTCCGTCGCGCGGGAGTCGCGGCAACCGTCCTCGACCTGCAGTGGTTGTCGCCGCTGCCGACGACCGCGCTGCTCGAACACGTCCGCCGCTTCGAGCGCGTGGTGGTGGTCGACGAGACGCGCCGCAGCGGAGGTGTCGCGGAATCGGTCGTCGCGACGCTCGTCGACGATGCGTGGCAGGGCCGGATCACGCGGGTCACCTCCCACGACAGCTACGTGCCCCTCGGGCCGGCCGCGGCGCACGTACTGATGTCGGAGGACGACATCGCGCGGGCCCTGCTGGAGGCGTGATCAGCAGGAAGCGGTATCAGCAGGAGGAGAGGATCCGCGACATCGCGTCGTGTTCAGCCTGGGTGACCCACAGTTCGTAGGTCGTCTTCACCTCGATCTGCCGCACGACGTACTCGCAATGGAAGGCGGTATTCGGCGGCAGCCACTCCGACGCGTCGGAGTCGCCCTTGCCCTGGTTGGTGGGGCCGTCGACGGCGATCAGGTTGCGCGGATCGTTCGCAAGATTCCGCTTCTGCTGGTCGTCGAGATGGCGGGCGCCCTTCTTCCACGCATCCGACAGGGCGACGACGTGGTCGATCTGCACGGCGGACGAGGTCTCGACCCCGCGACGGAAGGAAATCGTCTTCCCCGTGTACGGGTCCTCGAGCGTGCCGGCAGTGACCGTGCACTGCTTCTTCCCGGGCTCGAAGGAGACGTCGACGAGATCGCGCTGCAGGATGTCGTTACGAGTGTCGCAGCCGTTGCGCCCCAGGTCGACGGTCACTTCGTCGGTCCACGCCGAGCCGAACAGTGAGCGGTCGTAGCCGCTCTGCGACTCGGCGGGCCGGACGGGCAGTGCCTCCAGCGCCTCGAGGGCTTCGGAGGGGTTCTCGACCGTGCCCCCGCCGGTACCGCCCGGCTCGTCGTCCCCTATCGGTTCGAGGAGGACGACGGCCACGGAGACCACGACGAAGCACAGGATCCAGACCCAACGGGGAACGGACGACGTGCGAATACTCGCCATATGTCGATACTGCTACGAAGTCGTATTGCTACCGCTGCTTCCTACTTCGCGAGCGGGGGCATCTTCACGACCTGGCCCGCATAGGACAGGCCGGCACCGAACGCGAGGAGCAGCGCGGTGGATCCGACCCCGACCTGGCCGGTGCGCAGCATCTTCTCCATCGCCAGCGGGATGGACGCGGCGGAGGTGTTGCCGGTCTCGATGATGTCGTCGGCGACCGCGACGGTCTCGGGCAGTTCGAGCTGCTTGACGATGACGTCGTTGATGCGCAGGTTGGCCTGGTGCGGGACGAAGGCGTCGAGGTCCGCGAGGGCCACGCCGGCCTTGTCGGCGATCTGCCGGGCGAACTTGCTCATCTCGAAGGCGGCCCAGCGGAAGACCGCGGTGCCCTCCATGATGATCCAGGGACGCTTCTGGTCCGGGTTGGTGGCGAAATCGACCCAGTCGGGTTCCTGACGGATCGCGTTGGCCTGCGAACCGTCGGAGCCCCAGACGGTGGGACCGACGCCGACCTCGTCGGACGGGCCGACGACCACGGCACCGGCACCGTCGCCGAAGATGAAGCGCACCGAGCGATCGGTGGGCTCGGTGGTGTCGCTCATGCGCTCGACACCGACGACGAGCACGTGCTCGGCCGTTCCGGCGCGCACGAGATCGGAGGCGACACCTAGGGCGTAGCAGAAACCCGCGCAGCCGGCCTGGATGTCGAGCGCCGCGGCGCCGCCGGTGCCGATGCGGTCGGCGACGAGAGCCGCGGCCTGCGGGGTCTGGAAGGGGTAGGTGGAGGTCGCGACGATCACGGTGTCGATCTGCGCACCCGTGAGGCCGGCGGCCACGAGGGCCTGCTCGGCGGAGCTCGTCGCCATGTCGACGACCGACTCCTCCGGATGCTGCTTCGCGAAGCGGCGCTCCTTGATGCCGGAGCGCGACTGGATCCATTCGTCGCTCGAGTCGATCTGCTGGCAGATCTCGTCGTTGGTGACGATGCGCTCGGGGCGGTGCACACCCAGACCGAGCAGCGCGCTGTTCCTCAGCGGGGCAGGGACAGCGATCTGTGCACCCATCAGACGAACTCCTCCTCCTCGACGTACCGCGTGTCGGCACATCGCATCCGGTCAACAATATCGCAGGTCACGATTTCGTCACAGCGCTACCCCGACGATGCGCTTCCGTAACCCTCACCGCAAGCGGGGGTCCCAATCGCCACGCGAGGCTAGCGTCGCGGTCATGGATGCACAGGCCTGGAACGAGAAGTACGCGGCGTCGGAACTGATCTGGGGCGCGCCGCCCAATCCGGTGATCGTCGAACACGTGACGTCGCTACCGCACGGTCGCGCCCTCGATCTCGGCTGCGGTGAAGGTCGTCACTCCCTGTGGTTGGCGACGCGCGGATGGGAAGTCGTGGGCGTCGACTTCTCCGAGGTCGCCCTCGACAAGGCCCGACAGGTCGCTGCGCAGGCGCCGTCCCGCTCACGAGACCGGCTCCGCTACGTCCGCGCGGATGTGACGACCGACTCGTTCGACGGAGAGTATGACCTGATCCTCTCGGTCTTCCTGCATTTTCCTCCGCCACAGCGGAAGGCGCTTCTCGACCACGCGATCAATTCACTGAAACCTGAAGGAATCCTCATATTCCTGGGGCACGACGCAATAAATCCCGACGAAGGAGTGGGCGGACCCCAGGACAAGGAAATCCTCTACACACCAACCGATCTCGTCGAGGAAATCGACGGCAGATTGGACATCAGGATTGCCGAACGGCGATATCGGGAAACCGATGCGGGAACCGCGATCGACGCGCTCGTCGTGGCGAGCAAACCACCTCTTGGCAGTTAGTTGCCCGACGAGTAACATGGAGATGTTACCGACGAGTAATAACTTGGGCGGTACTTGAAGCCAGCTGGACCGCACCACACTGGGAGACACCGACGACATGGGCCATTACAAGAGCAACCTCCGCGACCTCGAGTTCAACCTCTTCGAGTTCCTGAAGATTCAGAAGGTCCTCGAAGCAGGCAAGTTCGGCGACCTGGACGAGGACACCGCGCGCGGCATCCTCGCCGAGGTCAAGACACTGACCGAGGGGCCGGCAGCCGAAGGCTTCGCCGACGCCGACCGCAACCCGCCGGTCTTCGACCCCGAGACCCATTCGGTGTCGCTTCCCGAGCCGTTCAAGAAGTCGTTCCGCGCCTGGTGGGACGCCGGTTACTGGTCCATGGGCATCCCCGAGGAGCTCGGCGGCACCGACTCACCGCGCAGCCTCCTGTGGGCCGTCAACGAGATGATGCTCGGCGCCCAGCCCGCGGCCTTCATGTACGCGGCCGGCCCCGCCTTCGCAGGCGTGCTCTACGACAACGGCACCGATGAGCAGAAGAAGTGGGCCGCCACCTGCGTCGAGCGCGGCTGGGGCGCCACCATGGTCCTCACCGAGCCCGACGCCGGTTCCGACGTCGGCGCCGGTCGCACCAAGGCGATCAAGCAGGACGACGGCTCCTGGCACATCGAAGGTGTCAAGCGGTTCATCACCTCGGCCGACTCCGACGACCTGTTCGAGAACATCTTCCACCTCGTCCTCGCCCGCCCCGAGGGTGCCGGCCCCGGCACCAAGGGCCTGTCGCTGTTCTTCGTCCCGAAGTTCCACTTCGACTTCGAGAAGGACGAGTTGGGCGAGCGCAACGGCGTGTTCGTCACCAACGTCGAACACAAGATGGGCCTCAATGCCTCCGCGACCTGCGAGGTCACCTTCGGTGGCCACGGCGTTCCGGCCAAGGGCTGGCTCGTCGGCGAGGTCCACAACGGCATCGCACAGATGTTCGACGTCATCGAGCACGCCCGCATGATGGTCGGCACGAAGGCCATCGCGACCCTGTCGACCGGCTACCTCAATGCCCTCGACTACGCCAAGGAGCGCATCCAGGGCGCCGACCTGACCCAGATGTCCGACAAGACCGCCCCGCGCGTGTCGATCATGCACCACCCGGACGTGCGGCGTTCGCTGGCGATGCAGAAGGCCTACTCCGAGGGCCTGCGCGCCGTGTACCTGTACACCGCGGCGCACCAGGACGACGTCGTCGCCGAGCAGGTCTCGGGTGCCGACGCCGCTCTCGCGCACCGCATCAACGACCTGCTGCTGCCGGTCGTCAAGGGTTGCGGCTCCGAGCGGGCCTACCAGTACCTGAAGGATTCGCTCCAGACCCTCGGCGGTTCGGGCTTCCTGCAGGACTACCCGATCGAGCAGTACATCCGCGACTCGAAGATCGACTCGCTGTACGAGGGCACCACGGCCATCCAGGCGCAGGACTTCTTCTTCCGCAAGATCGCCCGCGACCGTGGCGTGGCGCTCGCCCACATCGCCGGTGAGATCAAGAAGTTCGTCGAGCGCGACGACGCCGACCAGCGTCTGAAGAAGGAGCGCACGCTCCTGGCCACCGCGCTCGGCGAGACCCAGACGATGGTCGCGACGCTCACCCAGTACCTCATGGGTGCGCAGGAACAGCCCACCGAGCTGTACAAGGTCGGCCTCGGTTCGGTCCGTTTCCTCGAGGCGTTCGGCGACCTGATGATCGGCTGGCTGCTGCTCGAGCACGCCGAGATCGCTCTCTCCGCGCTCGACGCCGACGTCGACGCCTCGGACAAGGCGTTCTACGAGGGCAAGGTCGCGGCCGCGTCCTTCTTCGCCAAGAACGTCCTGCCGGAGCTGAGCGTCGCGCGTCAGATCATCACCGACGTCGACCTCGACATCATGGAGCTCGACGAAGCGGCGTTCTGATCGAACCGCTCACGGCGGTAGCGCGATAGACGAGACCGACGTTGTGCGCGATTTCCCGACGGATTTCGCACACGACGTCGGTCTCGTCGTTTTTCGGGAGCAGCATTGACAACCTTTGTTGTCAGTAGCACTCTGAGCCCTGTGACCATCACCGGCACGTCGACGACGACTCGGTACATGCGCGACCGCGAGAAGGCCGCCCGCATCACCGCACCCCTGCGCCCCTTCGCGGGACGCGCTCCCGATGCCACACCCGAGGAGGCGGACGCCCTGCGCCGCGCCCTACTCGAGCGCGACGAACCCAGCGCCGAACTGGTGCGGGCCATCCGGCGCGACCGTACTGTCACCCTCGCGCAGTTCCGCACTGCACTGGCCGAGGGCATCGACGCCGTCCCCGACGCCCCTCCCGTGCTCCGGAAGTACTTCGAGATGCTCGAGGACACCCCCGACTGGGTCGACCGCGACACGATCGCCCTCGGCGCACGCACGCTGCGCAGGGTCGGATCCGACGTCGGCGACGTCCTCGCCTACGGCTCGCTGCTCGGCGGATACAACAACTCCGGTCCACTACCGGTGCTGACGTCGTCCGGTCGCCTCACCGGTGAGCGCACCCGCCGGCGCATCGCCGAGACGGGGACGTGGTGGAACGGGTGCGTCGCCGACGGCGGTCTCGAACGCTTCGGCGAAGGCTTCACGCTCTCGGTGCACGTGCGACTGATGCACGCCTTCGTCGACTATCACCACGAGCACGACGGCGAGTGGGACACCGAGTTCCGCGGACTACCGGTCAACCAGTTCGACCAGGCCGGCACGCTGGGCCTGTTCTCGATCACCTTCCTGCTCCACACCCGCGTCCTGGGTGTGCGGTACACCCGGCGCGAGGCCGAAGCCGTCCTGCACCTGTGGGCGTACGTCGGGTGGTTGATGGGCGTCGACCCGAAGTGGCTCCGGTTCGAGGAGCGCTCTGGACTGCGGATGATGTACCAGATCGGGTCGTCCTCACCCGCCGCCGACGAGAACAGCCACATGCTCGCCCGGTCGCTCGTCGAACTCCCGCTCCACACCCGGTATCCGCGTTTCCAGGCACTGCGTCGACGGTACGAATACGAACGCGGACTGTCGCTCGCGACAACACTTCTCGGCCCGTCCGGCGTCCTCGCACTGAAGGTCCCGCTGCGTCCGCCGTGGTATCCGGTGGGTCGCTTCGCCGTGAACGTCGTCAAACATCATGTGATCGGCCGTTTCCCGGCCGGGAAGGCGTGGCTGCAGCGTCACGGCGAGAAGCAACTGCGCGACGCGCAGCTCCGCATCCTCGACGGCGAGATCCCCGACGTGGTGCCGCTTCCCGAGTGACGAAACTACGGGAGGTTGTGTGCGAGTTCTTCGCCGGAACCGCACACAACCTCCCCGAAGTTTCGAGGACGTCGGTTACTCCTCCTCGGTTCCACCCTCTGCCGGCGCTTCTGCCGCAGGCGATTCCGGCGCGGGTGCGTCCTCGGCCTCAGCGTCCTCCGATCCGGTGTCGCCGGAGGTCGCGTCGTCGCCGCCACCGGAAGGCTCGTCGCTCGGTTCCGGTTCGGGGCTGATGCACTTCACGATCGGGACCGGGTCGTACCGGACTGTGCGCGTCGCGTTCGAGATCTGCGCGCCCGTCCGTGCGTCGGTGACGATCCGGGTGTCGGTGACGGTGAAGCCCTGCGCGCCGCTCGACGGGATGCAGGCCGACCCGGCGGGCAACGTGATCGTGTTGGGCGAGGTGAAGTTCGTGCGGTTGCCGGTGACCGACTGGACGTCGACGGTCTTGGTGCCCCAGATCCGCACCGTGATGTCCGAGCTCGTGCCGATCGTCTGGATCAGGACGCCCGTGTCGAACGGGTTGCGGAACTTCAGGTCGATGGCGCCGTCGTAGATCGTGGCCTCGCGGGCCGCCGGGTACCGGGAGATGTAGTAGCTGTGCTCGGTGTGCTCGACGTCCTCCATGCCGGCGAAGTAGGTCGCGTTGTAGAGGGTGGTCGCGAGCTGGCTGATGCCACCGCCCACGGCCTTACCGGGACGTCCGGACTCGATGATGCCCGACTCGATGTACCCCTGTGCCGCACCGCGCGGACCGGTGTAGTCGTTGAAGGAGAAGGTCTCCCCCGGCTTGACGATGGCGCCGTTGATCTCCTGGGCGGCGAGCCGGATGTTGACGCCGGACGCGTATTCGAAGCCGCTGGTGGTGAACTCCGAGACCACTTCCTCGATGCCGAGCTTCTCGGCGCCTTCGGTGGTGAGTTCGGGTTCGGCCTTCTTGTACACCGCGTCGGTGCTGCGGTCGCCCTCCTCCTTCAGCAGGTCGGGCAACTTCTCGAGGGTGACGGGCCAGTCGACCATCTCGCCGGTCTCACTGGGCACGATCGTCGGGCGACCACCGTCGAGGACGATCCGCGCATCCTTCGGTTCGGTCTCCGACGGCGCGAGCTGCGGCGCCAGGATGCCGATCGCGGCCTCGGTGTTGTACTGCGGTTCGAGTCCTCCCGAACCGTCCGGCACGAACGACAGGACGGCGCCCACCGCATCGCGCGGAAGCACACCGACGGCCCCGTCGAGCCCCCGGACGACCAGATCCTGCGCCACGGCCGGAACGGCGACCTCCGCCAGCGCCCGGTCGAGGCCCTCGCGGGTGACGGTGACGTCGACGCTCTCGACAGGCAGCGAGACGTCGCCGTACGGCCAGCGCTCGGCGAAGACGTCGCCCGCGACGGCCACGTCGAGTTGCTGGCCGGGCTGCGGCGTCACCGGAACGGGTGTGCCGTCCTCGAAGACGATGTTGCCCTCGCGCGGCTCGTGCGCGGCGGCAGTGGCGGCCTTCTCGATGGCTGCGGACAGGGCGACCTCGTCGCGCGTGGAGACCACACCGACCTCGTCGTTCCCGAAGAACGACGCGAGTCGCGTGAACGGATTGAGCGGCTGCGAACCCACCTGGTCGAGCGTCGCGGGCCAGTCGATCCCGATCCCGGCCTCGGACGGCACGATCTGTCCCTGGGTGTCGCCGGCGGTGACGTCGACGGGCATGTCGAGCCGCGGCGTCAGTTGTTCGGTGAGTTCGGCCTCGGCCGCATCGAGCGACATGCCGCCGATCTCGACACCCGCGACGGTGACACCGCGCGGCACCTTGCCCGACGACAACGCCAGATCGGCCACGTAGAACACGGCGAGCAGCGCGACGACACCACCGACGACGAGCGCGATCGTGCGCCGGGGCAGATTCGATCCGGACCTACCCGGTTCGTCGCCGTCTCCGCCGGAACCTCCCGGGCCGCCGGTGGGCGGAGGGGTGACGGGAGGCGGCCCCTGCGGCGGCGGACCCGCCTGCATCTGGTGGGTCGGCTGGTCGCCCTGCGGCGGATGGGCGGCCGACGGCATCGCCGTCGACGTGGGTGGGACGGGAGCCCCCGGCTGTTCGGGACCGGGTTGTGCCGGACCGGGTTGCGCCGGGTCCGGTTCCCCCTGCGAACGGAGGAGCCGAGGGGTGGCGGCGGACGATCCGTCCGGTGCGCGGTTCCCCGGCGCGACGACCGGGATGACCGCGGTGGGTGCCTCCGAAGGATGGACGTTCTCGGTCGGGGACCCGTCCGCGCCGGTGGGAGCCACCTGGTCCGTGCCATCGGATCGGGCCTCTGTGGGAGCCTGCGGGGCAGCCATGGCTTCCGTCTTCGGCTCGTCGACCTGCGGTTCCACCGCTCCGCTCGCCTCCGGCGTTTCGCCGGCGACCGGCTGCGGAGCCTCGGCGGCCGGCTGCGGCTCGGTGACGCTGCCCGCTCCAGGCTCGGTCGCTTCACCCGCTTGCGGCTCGGTGACACTGCCCGCCTCCGCCACCTCCCGGTGAGGATCGACCGCTTCGAAACGCTCGGTAGGAGCCGACGCACCCTCGGCCTCGCGAGCGGACTCCGCCGTCGAACCGACGTTCTCGGCTCGTGCGTCGTCGTGCTCGTGAGGGGACTCGTCGGTCCCGTTGCTGCCGCTCACCCGGATCCCTTCGCAAAGCTGGGCGCGCCGTCGAATTCGCGCGCCGACTACCTGGTTTCAAGGGTAGTGCCCCAGCTTCGGGCGGCTTCGCCCGGAATGCGAAGACCCCGCGTTGCTACCAGGTCGGGGGTCAGGCAGCAGCGCGGGGTCGCTGGGTCTATCGCTGTCCGTCGCGGAGCGTTACACACCGAACGGAACTTTTTTTCTCAACGACTTCCGAGGGATGTCGATCAGGCCTCGAGAATCGCCGTCACACCCTGTCCACCTGCGGCGCAGATGGAGATCAGGCCGCGGACGGGCTTGCCGGTCTCCTGCTTCTTCTCGTGCAGCATCTTGGCCAGCGAGGCCACGATCCGGCCGCCGGTCGCGGCGAACGGGTGGCCGGCCGCCAGCGACGAGCCGTTGACGTTGAGCTTGCTGCGGTCGATCGAGCCGAGCGGGGCATCGAGCCCCAGCTTGCCCTTGCAGTACTCCTCCGACTCGAACGCCTGGAGCGTGGCGAGCACCACGGAGGCGAACGCCTCGTGGATCTCGTAGAAGTCGAAATCCTGCAGGGTCAGGCCGTTGCGCTGCAGCAGGCGCGGGATGGCGTAGGTGGGCGCCATGAGCAGCCCGTCGCCACCGTGGATGTAGTCGACCGCTGCGGTCTCGGAGTCGACGAGGTAGGCGAGCACGGGCAGCTTGCGCTCGGCGGCCCACTCCTCGCTCGACAGCAGCGCGGCCGACGCGCCGTCGGTGAGCGGCGTCGAGTTACCGGCGGTCATGGTGGCGTCGCCGAGCTTGGTGCCGAAGACCGGCTTCAGCGTCGACAGCTTCTCGACCGACGAATCGGGACGCAGGTTGTCGTCGCGGGTCAGCCCGAGGAACGGGGTGACGAGATCGTCGAAGAAGCCCCGGTCGTAGGCGGCGGCCATGTTGCGGTGGCTCGCGACGGCCAGTTCGTCCTGGGCCTCGCGGGAGACGCCGAACTCCTTGGCGGTGATCGCGGCGTGCTCACCCATCGACAGGCCGGTGCGCGGCTCGCCGTTGCGCGGGATCTCGATGCCGAGCATCGACGGGCGGACGTTGCCGAGCAGCTTGACCCGGTCGGCCGTGGTGCGGGCCCGGTTCAGGGAGAGCAGGAACTCGCGGAGCTGGTTGTTCACGGCGATCGGGGCGTCGGAAGTGGTGTCGACGCCGCCGCCGATACCCGCCTCGATCCGTCCGGCGGCGATGGCGTCGCCGACCGCGATGATCGACTGCAGGCCGGTGCCGCACGCCTGCTGCAGATCCCAGGCCGGGGTGTAGGGGCTCAGCGCGCTGCCGAGCACGCTCTCGCGGACGAGGTTGAAGTCGCGGGCGTGCTTGAGGACGGCACCGCCGACGACGGCGCCGAGGCGCTCACCCTGCAGGTTGAAGCGGCCGACGAGACCGTCGAGGGTGGCGGTGAACATGTCCTGGTTGGACGCGCGGGCGTACTTGCGGTCGGACCGGGCGAACGGGATCCGGTTGCCTCCGAGAACGGCGACACGGCGCTGCTGCGTGGAACGGGCTTTGGTGGTCACTGGTGTCTCCCGGTTTCGGACGGATTCGAATTCTGGCTACTATTCTTACTCACGGGTAAGTTTGTTGTCGAACACGCTTGCTGTCGAACACTGCACCGACGACCGAATCGAAGAAGGTGGAATCGTGGCCGAAGCCAAGGGCGCACCCAAGCTCTACGCCCAGCTCATCTCGTCCGCACCCGGAGCGTTCCTCGCCAAGCAGTTCGGTCTGCCACAGCCCGAGAAGCTCCGGCGCTACCAGCCCGGCGAGCCCCCGCTCCCCGGCCCCGTTCTGCTCGGCGGCAACGGCCGCCTGGTCGAACCGATCCGCAACCTCCTGAGCGACTACACGTTCGCCGAGCCGTCCGACACGAAGTTCGGCGCACTCGTCTTCGACGCTACCGGCATCACCGACCCCGCGGGCCTCGAACAGCTCTTCACGTTCTTCCAGCCCTCCCTGCGCAATCTCGCCCCGAGCGGCCGCGTCGTCGTCCTCGGCACCACGCCCGAGGAGGCCGGGTCGGTCGACGAGCGCATCGCCCAGCGCGCCCTCGAGGGCTTCACGCGCAGCGTCGGCAAGGAACTGCGTCGCGGTGCCACCGTGCAGCTCGTCTACGTCTCGCCGGAGGCCGCGACCGGCCTGTCCGGCGTGGAGTCGACGCTGCGCTTCCTGCTCTCGGCGAAGTCGGCCTTCGTCGACGCCCAGGTGATCCGCATCGGTGAGGGCGACGCCACCGCCCCCGAGTCGTGGGAGCGCCCGCTCGCCGGCAAGGTCGCGGTCGTCACCGGGGCGGCCCGCGGCATCGGCGCGACGATCGCCGAGGTGCTCGCCCGCGACGGCGCGACGGTCGTCGCCGCCGACGTCCCCGCGGCCGGCGACGCGCTGACCCAGACCGCCAACAAGGTCGGCGGCACCGCCTTCGCGCTCGACGTCACCGCACGCGACGCCGGCGAGAAGCTCGCCGCGCACCTGCTCGAGCGTCACGGCGGCGCCGACATCATCGTCCACAACGCCGGCATCACCCGCGACAAGCTGCTCGTCAACATGGACGCCGATCGCTGGAACGCCGTGATGGCCGTGAACCTGATCGCCCCGCGCAAGATCACCGACGTGCTCGTCGAGAAGGGCGCGCTGAAGGAGGGCGGCCGGGTCATCGACGTGTCGTCGATCGCCGGTATCGCCGGTAACCGCGGCCAGACCAACTACGGCGCCTCGAAGGCCGGTGTCATCGGTCTCGTCCAGGCGACCAGCGAGGCGCTCGCCGACAAGAAGATCACCGTCAACGCAGTCGCTCCGGGCTTCATCGAGACCGCCATGACGGCCGCGATCCCGGTCGCCACCCGCGAGGCCGGCCGCCTGATGAGCTCGCTGCAGCAGGGCGGCGAGACCGTCGACGTCGCCGAGACCGTCGCATGGTTCGCGAGCCCCGCGTCGAGCGCCGTGACCGGGCAGGTCGTGCGCGTGTGCGGCCAGTCCATGCTGGGGGCGTAGATGGCACGGATCGAACTGTCCTCGCCGCCGTCGACCTTCGACATCTACAGCCGGGCCGTGCTCGGGGCGCTGCCCGTGGTGGGCGCGTCGGGCGACAGCCTGCCCGACGACGTCCTGGTCCTGCGGTCGCTGAAGGTCGATCCCGACGATCTCGCCGAGTACACCAAGGTGTGTGGGCTGCGGTTCGGCGACAGCCTGCCGCTGACCTATCCGTTCATCCTCACGTTCCCGCTCGTGATGAAACTGATGGTGTCGAAGGGCTTCCCGTTCGCTGCCGTCGGTTCGGTGCACGCCGAGAACGTGATCGAGCAGTTCCGGCCGATCTCGGTCACCGAGCCGCTCGACATCGCGGTGCACGCGGAGAACATGCGCGAACACCGCAAGGGGCTGCTGGTCGATCTCGTCAGCGAGGTCAACGTCGGACGCGAGTTGGTGTGGCGGCAGACGTCGACCTTCCTGCACCAGCAGCGCACGTCGCTGTCGGGTCAGCCCAAGCCGGAGCCGAAGGAGGAGGAGATTCCCCTGGTCCCCACCTCCACGTTGCGGGTCGACCAGAAGGTCATCGACCGCTACGCGGCGGTCTCCGGTGACCGCAACCCGATCCACGTCTCGACTTTGGGCGCCAAGGCTTTCGGATTCCCGAAGACCATCGCCCACGGCATGTGGAGCGCGGCGGCCACCCTGTCGGCCGTCGAAGGACGGATCCCCGGCAAGGTGACCTACGCGGTGCGGTTCGGGAAGCCGGTCCTGCTGCCGTCGTCGCTGAGCCTGTACGCGCAGCACGTCGCCGACGGATGGGATCTGGCACTGCGGCATCCGAAGAAGCAGTACCCGCACCTGACCGCCACGCTGCGGTAGGGCGGGGAACCACCGAGACTTCGGGCGGGGCG
>NZ_NERM01000089.1:0-310 GCF_002215235.1 Rhodococcus sp. BUPNP1 | reverse complement strand
CGGCCGCCAGAGCCACAGCAGCGAATACTGTTACTGCGAGTTCACGAAACACCAAGAGTCCGCACGTAGTTGGCGGAGAGATGATGCGACTCGCACGGGAGGTGGGCTCACCAACCGAAGACACCGCATCTTGACGCGGTGAAACGGGGTTCGCCCGGCCTGTTGCAGGGGCGAACCTCGTTTCACCGCGTCAACCTGTGGGGGTCAGACGCCCCCGGGCGCGAGCACGATGTCGAACCGGGCCTTCGCCCAGGAGCGGTCCCCCAGATCGCGTCCGTCCGGCGTCGGCGTGCCCGGCGACTGCTGCGCA
>NZ_NERM01000088.1:0-392 GCF_002215235.1 Rhodococcus sp. BUPNP1 | reverse complement strand
CAATGTAAGCCCAGAAAATGGAGAAACCTTTAAGGTATTTCACCACGTCGTGCTGGTGCTCTTCAGTCACATAACCTTTAACCAAACCAGAGCGTCTCATCAAAACGATAACGATCGCCAGGAATGCCATGCCCGCCTGGAACATACCAGAGAAGCCATAGATACCAAAGATGGTGGAATACCAAGTTGGCAGCAAGGACATCAACAGATCCACGCAGAACAAAGAGAACATCAAAGCGTAGAACACGATGAAACCAACAGACGGAGCCACAGACTTCGTCGTCAAAGACTCGTCACCGGACTTGTCCTGTTTCAAAGAGTTGCCCACGATCACATGACGGAAGATCATGCAGCCGACCGCAAAGATGAACAGACGAATCACGAAGCCACCC
>NZ_NERM01000087.1:0-419 GCF_002215235.1 Rhodococcus sp. BUPNP1 | reverse complement strand
GACCGCGATGGGCTGGGTGGCCGACGCGCGGCTCGTCGCCGCCACGAGCAACGCCGGCGGATTCGGCTTCCTGGCCGGGGCGACGCTCGAACCGGAGCAGGTCGAGGCCGAGATCCCGAAGGTGAAGTCGCTGACGGATCGGCCGTTCGGCATCAACTTCCATATGTTCCAGAAGAACGCCGCGCAGGTGGTCGATCTCGCGATCGAGCACCGGCTGCGCGCGGTCAGCTACGGGCGCGGCCCCGATGCGAAGACGATCCGCCGTTTCAAGGATGCCGGCATCGTCTGCATGCCGACCGTCGGCGCGCCGAAGCATGCGGCGAAGGCCGTCGAACTCGGCGCGGACATCGTGACGGTGCAGGGCGCGGAAGGCGGCGGCCACACGGGCGCGGCGCCGACCACGCTGCTGCTGCCGAAGG
>NZ_NERM01000086.1:0-428 GCF_002215235.1 Rhodococcus sp. BUPNP1 | reverse complement strand
TTACAAGACAAAGCTTATTAGTCATAAATATGTTTCTCGCTTTTTACTTATGTGTTTTTGCTTTGTAATTCACAAATTTTGCTTAAATGAGACTGTAGTTTTTTCCTATTTTCTATTATTTCTTATCCTTTTAATGCTATTTTCATTTGCTTTAAGGCGTATTTGAATTACAGAATGTGGAAAAAATAAACCTTACAATTCTTTAAATTAGGTTGTATTGAAAACAAGTAAGGATGTATGAACTCAATAGTGAAGGGATAATGTTGTCAAAAGCCAAGAAAAAAGCATAAAAAAGAAAGTAGAACCCTTAAAAAAATGCCAAAGGTTACAATAAAACCTCTGGCATTGAAATGCAAAAAAACTCCACGGAAGAAAATAAAAAGCAACTCTAATTCACTGCCTCACCTATTAAAGTGGTTGCCGTACAG
>NZ_NERM01000085.1:0-428 GCF_002215235.1 Rhodococcus sp. BUPNP1 | reverse complement strand
TGCCACCACTCAGCAGAGCCAGCCACAGTTTGGGATTGAACTGACCGTGGAAAAAAAATCGCTGCTGACGGTTAGCTTTTGCTTTCGCGATGACCGCTTCCGCCAGCGATTTTTTCCCAGGGAAAAATTGCACAGAAAGCGCCAGACAGCTATCACTTAAGCCGTCGTCCTTGCCAGCAACCATAAACTCGCGCGCGTGCTCGCTCGTCGCGGCCAGCGCGTCGTTGAAAAACCGCAGAACGGTTCGGTTATGGTGAGGGATATCCGATCCCAGTACGTGAATCAGTACAGTCATGCCCGCCTACGCCAGAGTAAAAACACGCCACAACAAAGAGAAAAATAGACGATATAGGTTGCCATATAGGCCTGTGCTGCGCCCAGTGCGCCATGCGCAGGGATTAGCCAGTTGGCAAATACCATCAATAAAG
>NZ_NERM01000084.1:0-440 GCF_002215235.1 Rhodococcus sp. BUPNP1 | reverse complement strand
GTTGTTCGAAGGTGGCACCTTCACGGGCGCTGATCGACATTCCCTGTAAAATACAGTTTATATATTCTGCGAGCGCCTGCGGGTTACAGTGCGCCGGAATTTCACCGCGCTCCTGACGTTGGCGCAGAAACTGGATGAGCGTCTGTTCCTGCATGGCGTGGCGTGATTTTACCGTGCGGGCGATATCGCGCGAGGAGGCGGCCAGGGTGGCGGACGTATTAATCATAAAGCAGCCAGCCGGCGTGTCTGTACTGGTAAAGCAGGCGGCAATTTCTGTGAAGTAATCTTCCAGCGCCGATTCTACGCTTTTCTCTTCACAAAAGAGCTGGGCTTCGTGTTTTGAGGCAAAGCGAGTGATGTAGCGATCCAGGACAGCGCGAAATAATCCTTTTTTGTTAGTGAATTCCGCATAGAGAGTAGGCGCTTTCGCCCCGGTAGCC
>NZ_NERM01000083.1:0-446 GCF_002215235.1 Rhodococcus sp. BUPNP1 | reverse complement strand
GCCGACACCTGTCCGCGCCCGTGACCAGGCGCGCTCTCGCGCTCGTCGCGATCGGTGCGGTCCTGGCCGCGATCGCCACGATCTTCCTGGCCGGCGGCTTCGACCGGGGCGAGAAGCTTCCCGCGCACACCAGCACGGTGGGGCCGCAGCCCACCGGCGCCGTCGCCGGTGACGCGTTCGGTTCGGCCACGACCGGTGACTGCCTCACGTGGTCCGAGGCCGACGCGAGCGACCTCGAGCAGGTCGACTGCGCGCAACCGCACCAGTTCGAGGTGGCCACGGACATCGACCTCAGCCTGTACCCCGGCATCGAGTTCGGCCCCGGTGCCAAGTTCCCGGGCGTCCTGCGCTTCTCCGAACTGCGCGACGAGCAGTGCGCACCGGCCGTCAACACCTACCTGAACGGGCGTTTCGACCCGAAGGGCAAGTTCAGCGTCGGACTGATC
>NZ_NERM01000082.1:0-253 GCF_002215235.1 Rhodococcus sp. BUPNP1 | reverse complement strand
CTACGCGTCGGCCTCGATCCTCGCGGTCGGGGCAGGTCCCGGCGAATCCACCGCCCGGTTCGTCGCTCTCGATGCGGCCCTGACGGAAGGGATCGACGACACCCGCACCGAACTGCGCGACAACGAGTTCCGCGCCTCCCGCACCCTCGCCGGCCTCGCACCGATGTCGGTGGTGCTGCTGACGGTGGCGCTGGTCGGCGTGTGGGTCGGTCTCCGGCCCCGATTGAAGGAGTACCAGTGAGAAAGCGCGTTC
>NZ_NERM01000081.1:0-574 GCF_002215235.1 Rhodococcus sp. BUPNP1 | reverse complement strand
TTCACCCTCTACGCCCCCGTCCTCTGATGCGCTCGCTACGGGTGGGGCGCGGCCCGAGTTCGTAGGGGATCTTCAGGATGTGACGGGTTTTGGCGTCGATGTCGCAGTTGCCCGACGCGACGGAGTGGAGGATGCCGTTGTAGACCAGGTCCCAGAGGTCAGGGTTTCCTTGAATGTCGCTGATCTTGAAAGAGTGGATCTCGTTGCCGTGGTCATCTTTCAACCGGAGCACACGGCTGTAGCCGTCTGCGGAAAAGCGGATGCGGGTGAGGTGGTAGGTGTCGACCCAGCTGCTGCGCCATTGCACCCAACTGGCACCGGCTGCGGTCCAATGGTTCGCGGTAGCGCGAAACATCATCCAGGCGCCTACCGCCATGATGACCCACATGATCCACCAGTGGACCCAGCGGAAGTCTCCGTTGAGGACGGTGAGATACACGACCAAGAGCAAGACCATGGAAAGGGCACTAGTGTACTTGTCGCGGACGGTGGGCCGGAGCCATTCGAGCGTGGGGCGGAGATGATCCGGTGCCTCGGGCGGCTTTCGTGGGGAGCGCTTGACTGGTGTGTATTC
>NZ_NERM01000080.1:0-578 GCF_002215235.1 Rhodococcus sp. BUPNP1 | reverse complement strand
CGGCAGTTCCCCGGCGGGTTCGGGGACGGTGTCGGCGGTGCGGAAACCGTGGGAGGTGAGGACGCCGGCCTGTTCGGGGCGACGCGCGTAGTCGGTGAATTCCGCGGCGGCGCGGGCGAGGGTCTCGTCGACCCAGGGGGTGTCGACGACGGCGGTGGGGAAGTCGACGACGGGTGCGACGCCGATCGGCAGGTGACCGGTGAGGCCGCGGACCTGCCCGTCGGCGAGGGCACGGTGCAGTTGCTGTTCGACGACCGGCACGGCGTGGATCGGGGCCTCGGTGTCGGAGTGGGCGCCGAGCGCCGCGAGGGTGTCGGCGGTGGTGCCGACCGCGCCGAGGGTGTCGGCGCCGAGCGCGAGGGTGCTCACGGCGGTGATGGCGGCGGGGGTGGCGGCCTGTTCGAGGGTGACCGGTCCGGCGCCGATGCCGGTGGTGGCGGCGGTGACCGCTTCGAGGGCGAGGGTGGTGGCGTGGGTCTCGGTGCCGGTGGGCAGGGCGAGGCCGAGGGTGCCCCAGATGTCGAGTCCGCTCTCGCGCATGGCGGCGGGGTCGTTCTGGAGTCGGGGCAGGTCCTGCC